>WLHG01000053.1 GCA_009702845.1 Actinomycetota bacterium | reverse complement strand
TCTGACTTTAACGATTTACGTACTTCAAGATCGACTTCAGTTCTATGTTCGAGATCCTCTGAGCGATTTTCCCTTGCGAGATGTTCGTTGACTTCTTTTTCAATCAAATCCTCTGGCAAGGCAATATCTAGATCACTCATCAATTTTTCCAATACTAAATCCCTAGCCTGTGCGCCTTGCTCAACTTTTTTCATCTCCGTGAGATTAGTAGCAATATCATTCTTAAGCTCAATTAAAGTTTTGAAATCGGAAATTGAGCTGGCAAATGCATCGGAGCCTAGAAATTCATCATCTCGTATTACGCCTTGAGATAACTCATGCTCGGCATATCTTAATTGGATCTCTTTTAGTTTTTCATTAATATCTTCCTCATTGACTAATGCATCGGAAACTGTTACTGAAATCTCTGAAAAATCTGGTAAATCGATTGCGGGGCGAATATTTATTTCTGTGCTAAAAGTCAGAGGTTGATAATCAATATAATTTTCAACTCTGAATGTGGGTCGTCCAATGGCAAAGAGTCCGTGCTCAACTAAAGCTTTCTCAAAGAAATCTGGTATTGCCGATCTAATCGCTTCGCTTATGACTTTGGGGCGGCCGATTCGTATGTTAACTATCGATGCAGGGGTTTTTCCTCTACGAAAACCTGGGACATTTATTCCGGCAGATGCCCTTGCGTAGGATTTTGCAATATGAACCTCGAACTCTGTAAATGTAACTTCAACACTCAGGTGCACGCTACTCACGGTTAGATTCTCAACGATGCTCTTCATTAGCGCCCCCCTCACTGAGAAAAATCTATAACTTTGTGCCGCCTACTTCATACCGTAATCTTGCCAAGTCTAGGTAATCTGGAGAGTTTACTCGGTACTATTCTGTAATGTTTGAAGTACATTCACTCGCAATAGCTGGATGCTTGTTTCTTGGCGCGATTTTGTATACCTCAGTTGGCCATGCTGGGGCATCGGCCTATATCGCCATTATGACGTTATTTGATCTGCCACCCCTTGTAATCAAACCAACGGCATTAACTCTAAATATCTTTGTCTCGTCCTATACAAGTTTTCGCTACATGCGCAGTAACTTCTTCAATAAATTTCTATTTATGTATCTAGTGATTGGTTCAATCCCAGCGGCATTTATCGGTGGGCATATTAATCTGCCCAGTCACATCTATAAACCTATTATCGGAATACTTCTACTTATCTCTGGAGTCCGTTTCCTGGTTCAAGCCTTGCAGGTCGATCGCTCTCAACGCAGCATTAATTCTGGGTTAGCCGTGTTTATTGGTGCATGCGTTGGCTTGCTATCTGGAATTACTGGCACAGGTGGTGGAATCTTTTTATCTCCATTGATAATTTGGCTTGGCTGGGTCAGTGTTAAACAGGCTAGCGGAACGGTGGCCGGTTTTATCTTTGTTAACTCAGTTGCAGGTTTGCTTGGTAATGTGCAATCAGCTCAATCGCTGCCCGCAGAGCTTCCCCTCTTCGTAGTTGCAGTTCTATTAGGTGCTTTCATCGGAACCCGCTTTGGAATTTCTAGGCTTTCTAGTACCGGGATAAAACGTGCTTTGGGTCTCGTTCTACTCATTGCGGGTGCAAAATTCATTTTTGCTTCCTAGATTAAACACGTAGACTTGCCACATGAACACATTATTTGATCCCCTAACCATTGGCTCAGTAACTTTTCAAAACCGCGTGTGGGTCTCACCTATGTGCCAATACTCAGCCACTGATGGTTTTGTTGGTGAGTGGCACAGCGCGCATTTGAACGCCTTTGCAACTGGTGGACCAGGATTAATTATGGTCGAGGCAACTGGCGTTGTACCGGAAGGTCGAATATCAATTGCTTGTCCAACAATTAACGATGATGCACATGCAGCGGCTTTTAAGCCAATGATCGATTTTGCGCATTCACAAAATGTGAAAATAGGAATCCAATTAGCTCATGCTGGTCGTAAAGGGGCAACAATGCGACCTTGGGATGATCACAGGATGGCTACTCCCGAAGAGGGCGGTTGGCAGAGTGTTTCCTCATCGGCTATTGCATTCCATGGCTATCCCGAACCTCGCGCCTTAACAATTGATGAGATTCACCAACTCACCCATGATTTTGTCGCCGCCGCTAAACGTGCCGTGGCGGTCGGCTTTGATGTCATCGAAATTCATGCCGCTCACGGTTATTTAATGCACCAGTTTTATTCACCTCTGGCAAATACCCGAAGTGATGAATATGGCGGCAGCTTTGAAAACCGAGTTCGCTTCTTGCTTGAAACCGTGAAGGCAGTACGCGCAGCTATACCTGTGAGCACTCCCCTCTTCGTGCGCATCTCTGCAACGGATTGGGTTGATGATGGTTGGAACTTAGTTGATTCGATTGAATTATGTACTCAGCTAAAAGCCTTAGGTGTCGATTTGATTGATGTATCCACCGGTGGCAATGTTCATAATGCACCTATTAAAGCGACCCCAGGTTTCCAAGTTCCATTTGCTGCCGCGATTCGCGCAGAGGCAGCGATCATGACTGCAGCGGTTGGTCTAATCACCGAGCCCGAACAGGCTCAGTACATTATTGAAACCGGTGAGGCCGATGCCGTTTTCCTTGCGCGGGCAATGATTCGAAATCCTCGTTGGGCGCTCAATGCCGCTGAAAAATTAGGAGTAAAGATTGCCTGGCCGCATCAATTAGAGCGCGGACAAAGTATTTAGAGTTTTGGTGAAAGCAGTTCAGAGATTAGCGCCTCAACGCGCGCCTTAATCTCATCTCTAATAACGCGCACTGGCTCGATGCCTTGACCGGCTGGATCTTCGAGTACCCAATCCTCGTATCGCTTGCCCGGATAAAACGGACAGGCATCACCGCAGCCCATAGTTATAACGACATCGGAAGCTTGCACGGCTTCGGTGGTTAATATCTTTGGAACATTGTTGGCGATATCGATGCCGAGTTCAGCCATCGCCTCAATTGCAATTGGATTTATTGAATCCTTCGGTGCAGAGCCAGCCGATAGAACATCTATCTGGCCTTTACCTAGGTGTTGCATAAAACCTGAGGCCATTTGAGAACGGCCAGCGTTATGGACGCATACGAATAAAACCGATGGCTTACTTGTCATGAGTGAGTACCTTTGTTAGGCCCAAACCTATAAGGGCGCCGAGAATTTGAGCTGCGATAAAACGCGGGGCACATCCGGGAGCAATTCCTGCAAAGGAGTCAGAAAGCGTTCGCCCGATTGTTACAGCTGGATTTGCAAATGAGGTTGAGCTTGTAAAGAAGTATGCACTTCCAATCCACGCTGCAACCATCACCGGAATTAACGCCAGCTTCTCCTGCTTGATTAAGAGATTGATAATCAGAATTAAACCGGCAGTTGCAACGATTTCGCCAAGATATAGGTTGCCACCCGATCGCAGCTTTGTGGCACTCTCAATAAGTGGGTGGCCAAACATTGCATTTGCAAGAATGGCGCCAGATATGGCACCTAGAATCTGAGCCACGACATATTGGATAAAGCCCAAAATATTTATCTTGCCTTCAATTAAATCAACCAATGTTACGACTGGGTTGAAATGCGCACCACTAATCGGTCCAAGAATTTGGATTAGGACAAGAAGCCCAAATACCGTTGAGATCGTATTAATGAGTAGCTGAACACCCACATCATGTGATAAATCAGTTGCCATGATTCCTGAGCCGACGACTATGGCAACTAAAGTGAGAGTTCCGAGGAACTCGCTGAGGAGTCTCTTCACGTCAAAATGCTATCAAGGCAAGATGAACAACAGGCAAACTATGAAACACCAATGATGTCGACTACGAAGATTAGAGTTTCATTCGGAGCAATTGACCCAGTGCCACTGGCTCCATAACCAAGATCAGGTGGAATAACAAGCAAACGTCGTCCACCAACTTTTGCACCAGGCAGGCCTTGTTGCCAACCGGGAATTACATTAGCGAGCGGGAAAGTTGAAGGTTGTCCTCTCATCCATGACGAATCAACGATTTCACCTTTTGACCATGTCATTAAGGTGTAATGCACAGTCAGCGTTGAGGTTGCAAGAACTTCAGTGCCCGTTCCAGCAATGACGTCTTGTGTCTGTAAAGTTGTTGGAGGCGTTCCAGTTGGCGCCGCAATCGTTGGTGCCTCTCCTGCATTGCCTGTTACTGAAGGAAGTCCTGCCGCTGCTGTATCTGACACTTTATCTTCTCCTCCGCATGCAGTTAGGGATGTAATCGATAGCGCAATTATCGCTGCGATTGCTAGTTTTCTATGAATTTTCATATCCGTCCTTTACTCGAGCTCACCGATTAATTTGAATTCACCATCGCCTAACTGTCCCTGTGCGCGATACATCTCTAACTTGGCGCGGGTATCGGCAATATCTAAGTTACGCATGGTGAGTTGGCCGATGCGATCAACGGGACCAAAGGCGGCGTTTTCCGTACGCTCCATCGACAATTTATCTGGGTGATAGCTAAGAGCCGGTCCAGTTGTATTAATAATTGAATAATCATCACCTCGACGCATGCGCACAGTAACTGAGCCAGTAACTGCCGATGCCACCCAGCGTTGCAGGGATTCGCGAAGCATTAACGCCTGTGGATCTAACCAGCGGCCTTCGTATAGAAGTCGGCCAAGACGGCGGCCCTCTGCATGGTAATTAGCAATCGTGTCTTCATTATGAATTGCGCTAATTAAACGCTCATAGGCGATGAACAAGAGCGCCATTCCTGGGGCTTCGTAAATGCCGCGGCTCTTTGCTTCAATAATGCGGTTTTCGATTTGATCGGCCATTCCAAGTCCGTGGCGGCCACCAATTGCATTTGCCTCTTGCATTAGGGCGACAACATCGCTGAAATCTTTGCCGTTGATTGCAACTGGGCGGCCTTGAACAAAGTTAATAGTTACATCTTCACTATCGATCTTTACCGATGGATCCCAAAAGCGCACGCCCATAATTGGCTGGACTAATTCAACAGAGGTATCTAAGTTCTCTAAGCTCTTAGCCTCGTGGGTTGCACCCAAGATGTTGGCATCGGTTGAGTATGCCTTCTCGGTACTGTCACGATACGGCAGACCGTTAGCCACTAACCATTCAGACATTTCTTTACGTCCGCCAAGTTCATTGACGAAATCGGCATCTAGCCATGGTTTATAGATTCTCAAATTTGGATTAGCTAGTAGGCCGTAACGATAGAAACGTTCAATGTCATTGCCCTTATAGGTAGAGCCATCGCCCCAGATTTCAACTGAATCAGAATGCATGGCACGAACTAACATCGTTCCAGTGACTGCTCGGCCTAAAGGTGTTGTGTTGAAATACTGTTTTAATCCGCTACGAATATGAAAAGCTCCGCATGCAATTGCAGCTAATCCTTCTTCAACCAGTGCGCTCTTGCAATCGACTAGTCTGGCGATTTCGGCGCCATATTCTTTGGCGCGATCTGGAACTGAATCGATATCGGGCTCGTCATACTGCCCAAGATCTGCCGTATAAGTACAAGGAATCGCACCTTTTGCACGCATCCAGGCAACGGCTACCGATGTGTCGAGACCGCCAGAAAAGGCGATGCCAACTTTTTGACCAACCGGCAGCGATGCTAAGACTTTCGACATGCGGGAAGTCTAACCGATGAAGAGAGTTGGAAGTTTCTTCTCAAGGGCAGGCGTAATGGCCCATTGCCTACAAATCTCCCGATATCTCTGGATATCGATGGCCTCGGCAGATGCCCCTGTTTTAACTGCCCGAATCATGAGATTACGTGGAGTATGTTCTCCGCCAATAAATTCAATGAGTTCAACGCGATATCCAGCAATACGTAGAATTTGAGCTCGCAGAGAATCTGTTAATAAATCACCCAAACGCTCTTTCATTAAACCAAACTTGGTCATAGCGCCCCATGGTTCAGGACTTGTTTCCATTTGAGATTGAATATCGTGGTGACAGCATGGCGCAATAAGTAAAAGTTTAGCCCCGCCGTTAACCGCCCAAGCAATTGCATCATCAGTTGCGGTATCGCAAGCATGCAAGGCGATCGCCACATCGGCATGTTCTGCCGAAGTTGTTGCAATCTCTTCTGCTTTAAATGTAATTGTTGAAGTAACTCCAAGTTTTTGCGCAATTGAATTATTTCGATCACGTGATGCTGTACGAACATCAATTCCAGTTACCATGACTGGAATACCAATTGAGTGAAGGTATTGATGCGCTGCAAAGGTCAAGTAGGCATGTCCACATCCAAGATCTACGATTGAAAGTGGTTTGTCCTTAGTTGGTTTATGTATCTGTCCCGCCTCGATTGCCGCTTTAAGTGTTGGCGCTAAAAGGCGCAAGAACTCCTCAACTTGCATGTACTTATCCTGCTTAGATGGCTTAATCGCACCTTTGTGGTCGGCTATACCAACTTCCAACAAAAATGGATCAGATGGATCTAAAAGACGCGTTTTCTTCTTATCGTGGCTCAGGTCTTGCTCCATTGATTTCTTTTCAAAATGTACCTGGGCATCACCACTCTTAGTAACACGTACCGACATAGAGCCCTTGGTGGTGTCAACTAAAATATTGGAATAACCGCTCGATATCAGTGCCAGAACATCCTGAAGCTCTGGAATAAGGTTTTTGACAGTAGTTGCGCGACCATCGTTATGACTAATTTGTAAAAGAACCTTCCCTTTTATCTCAACGGGACGAATATCAATGCGCTCGAACTCAGTAACCATATTGCGACGACATCCAGATAAAACCACGCGCACCAAAGCTGCTGTATCAACAATACGGGTGCTTGCATCATGAAGTGCATCTTCTAGTGAGGGTGCCATGGTTTATCGTGGCGAAATAACTGCCGTACCTTTTTCATGCGGGTAAATGGTGAGAACATGGTTAGGAAGCGCCTCTGCGAAAGCTTCGGCAAGCTCACGCTCTCCATCACGGTTTACATCATCGATAACGATCACTGCACGGGGTGAAAGGCGTCCTATTAATTCAGAGAGGGCAGGCTTGCGGGCATTCGGATTCTTAGATCCTGGGGGTCCATCAACAATCAAGAG
>WLHG01000052.1 GCA_009702845.1 Actinomycetota bacterium | reverse complement strand
GTTGGCCCCTGGTGGAACGTGCGTTTCCCTCGCCTTGTATCCACCTGATCAAAAAATGGATCTTGATCCAAATAAGTTTGCGGCCAAGGAGCTCAAGCTTATTGGATCTCGATATGGATCAGCACGTCCTTCTATTGATTTTGCAACGATGGTAGATCTCTATATGAGCGGAAAGCTCAAGTTGGATGAATTGGTTTCTAAGCGTTATGGTTTTGACGAGATCAATGAGGCACATCGTGCTCTAGCAGCTGGAGAGAGTGCACGCACTATCGTTGTTTTCTAACTCCATCGTCGGCTAGCCGGCAGTGTCGCTATGCGATACTGGTATTGATCGTTCGGCTTGATCTAATTAAATCAAGGGCAAGCGTTATAAGCGCTAACCAGATAGCAAGAAAGCCGATCCAGCGGGCTGTTGGCATATCTTCATGTCGCACCCACACTCCGATACAAAAAGTTAATGTTGGGGTGATGTATTGCAGCAAACCAATTACTGTCAGCGGCAGGCGGGTAGTTGCACCATTGAATAATAGGAGCGGGATTGCTGTGATGGCACCAGCACTGATTAGAAGAATTGTAATTCCGATGCCATGGCCGAACTGACCAGTTCCTTTATTGCCAATATAAAGTAAGTAAAGTAGGTATGGAACACTAGAAATTGCCGTTTCAATAGCCAAGCCATCTAGTGCCTTAAGTCCTAACTGTTTCTTTACAAAGCCATAACTTCCCCACGAGATTGCCAATGTCATCGCTATCCAGGGTAAACGACCATAGTTAAAGGTCAATACAAGAACACCTAGTGTTGCAGTTCCTAAAGCAACCCATTGCAGTCTACGCATTTTTTCTTTTAGAACTAAAACACCGATGGCAACTGTTGCCAGAGGATTGATGTAGTAACCAAGGGCAGCTTCAACGACATGGCCATTATTAGTCGCCCAGATATAGGCCAGCCAATTAATTGAAACTAAGCCAGAGGACAGGAACAATCTACTTATAATTTTCGGATGCTTCATGGTGGCTAAAGTATTTTTTAGTGAATGCGTAATCGCCAAAATAATTACACAGAAAACTAGGGTCCAAATGGCACGATGAGAGACAATTTCAAGTGCGGAAGCGGGTTTTAATAAGGGCCAATACAGAGGGAAAATACCCCAAAGTATGTAGCCGCTTACTCCGAAGAGTAAACCCGTTTTGTTTTTATTCAATTATCTAAAGTTGGTAAATTGAACTGCAAATTCCCAGCCGCCATCCTTAATCATTGCCATTGTCTCTTGTAGATCATCTCGACTCTTTGATGTGACGCGCAGTTCATCACCTTGAATCTGAGTCTTTATAGATTTTGGACCTTCATCGCGAATGAACTTTGCAATCTTCTTGGCGTTCTCAGTTGAGATACCCTCCTTTAATGGTGCTGCAATCTTATAAATCTTGCCAGACAAGAAAGGCGCGCCCGCATCAAGGTGCTTCAACGAGACACCACGCTTAATCATTTTGTCCTTAACGACATCGAGTGCAGCCTTTGCTCGCTCTTCAGTATCGGCCTCAATTAGAATCTTTTCACCTTCAAGCTCGATCTTTGAACCAGTATTTTTAAAATCGAATCGTGTATCTATCTCACGAATCGCTTGATTAATGGCGTTGTCGAGCTCCATACGGTCGATCTTGGAGGTTACGTCAAAACTGCTATCTGCTGCCACGGTGGGCTCCATTCACTCGTTAAAAGGCGGCCAAATAAAGTGGGTTAGCGCGCCTACGTGCCTAAGGTATCCTTAACCCTCGCACTATCCATAATTGCCGCACTACTTGTTCGACCTTGGCGGGTTGCCCGAGCGGCCAATGGGAGGGGACTGTAAATCCCCCGGCTCTGCCTTCGAAGGTTCAAATCCTTCACCCGCCACCAGATTTAATAGCCAGTTTTAATCTATGGCATATCAAAAAGTCTCACTAACCCCGCTCTTACTTTCATTTCTTGGGTGGTAGCACCCTAGCGTTTGTGCATATTGAGAAAATAAAATTCTTCGGTGAAAAAGGTTTTTGCGGTTATGACTTCCATATCAGATACCGGTTTAACCGTTCTTCACAGAGTCTGAACCTAGTCCTACAGATCCATCACTCTTGCGATATTCGTGAAAGTGTTTTAAGCACTTATGGAGAGTTCGTGTTAACCAATCTATCTTCTCTTTCCAGAAATAAATCCAGCGTATTCCTTCTAGTCCTTGCACTGATTGTGGGTGGAGTTGGGGCACAAGCCGCAGGCGTTCTTAACACAACAACTGGTGGATATCTCTTTTGCTTTGCACCTCACTCCAACATTGCAACACATCCCACTACAACAAAATGTCCTAAGGGTTTTAAGAAGTTAGTCCTTGGCGCAAAAGGATTACAAGGCATTCCTGGCATTCAAGGAGTACCAGGATTAGAGGGTCTGCAAGGAAAACAAGGAATCCAAGGATTAACAGGTGCCACAGGCCCAGCTGGAGCTAATGGATCAAATATCTTGCAGGGAATAACAACGTTGACAGATGATATGGGAGTCGATGGTGATTTCTACTTTAACTCTGCGCTTCGAATTATTTATGGCCCAAAGAAAAACGGTCTTTGGCCAGAGGGTGTAAATCTAACTGGTGGAACTGGAGCAACGGGTGCTACTGGTGCAACAGGTCCTGCCGGAAGTAATGGTGCAGCAGGTGCAGCAGGTGCAGCAGGTGCTACAGGTGCGACAGGTGCTACTGGTGCAACGGGAGCAACAGGAGTAACAGGTGCTACGGGGGCAAGTGCACTTGCAATTACTGAGTTACTTCTCTGCGACGGTCCTGATGCTGGCACGGTTGCAGATGAAAAGTGCAAAGTTGGGATGACTGGCCCGGGCGGCGGAATCATTTTCTTTGTTGATTACAACGATCAGTACGAAGGGTTCAATTATCTAGAGGCGGCGCCGAGTTCATGTCAGGCGACAAAAGCTTGGTCTTCAGACACTACTCACTCACTTGTCGCCGTGAACGGTTGGGCGGCACGCGCTGTTGGTTCTGGCCAGGCAAATACAACGGCAATGATGTCGAGCTCTGGAAGTTATGTTGCGGATACCTCTGGTGCTGCAGCCTATGCAGACGGTCTAACCTGCAGTTCTAAATCGGATTGGTTCTTGGGCTCACTTGGTGAGATGAAATTGATGTATGACAATTTGCAGGGTGTTGGAGGTTTCGTGGCGGACTACTACTGGTCCTCGTCTGAGCGCAGTGCGAGCATCGCGTGGACCCAGGTCTTCGGCGATGGCAACCAGTTCGACACCAGTAAGAACGGCACCCCCTACGTCCGGCCAGTTCGGGCTTTTTAGCCCTTCAGCTATTTACCTATTCATCTATTAAATTTTTATTTTTTTAAAGGTGATTGGGTAGATAATCTTGCATGGCTCTGTATCAAGATCTACCCGTCTTTGCCGATGTCTACACCCTGACCCACAAAGTATTTCTCTTCACCCAGGATTATCCCCGTGAGTATAAATTCACACTGGGCCAGGATATGAAGCGCGATTGTCTGGTTCTTTTGCGCTCGATCTATCGGATCAATAATCCCCCGGCTCTGCCTTCGAAGGTTCAAATCCTTCACCCGCCACCAGTTTGCGTAACGGGGGATTTTTGTAAATCCCCATACCTTCGAAGGTTCAAATCCGTACGCCAAGCCACCAAGTTTCGTGGCTATCCGCTAATTCAAATCTATTGCGGAGGGCACTCTTGGGTGTAAGTCTTCTCTGATGAAATCTCAACGCAAACCGGGTACTTGGCCATCTCCACTAACAGCAGAGATGCTTGCGGATGCAGGTAACTTCAATATGTTCTCGCAAGTTGTTGGCGAAGATATTTGGTGGGATGAGATGCGACCTTCTCAGAACGGTCGAACCATCGTTGTGAGCCGACTGCATGGTGATCTCTTTTCTTCTCCTTGGAGCGCATCAACTCAAGTGCATGAAATGGGCGGAATGAGTTGGCACGGAATAGTTCGTGATGGAAAAAGTTGCCTCTACTTTGTAAATAAAAGCGATCAACGTATTTACCGCACCGAGATTGGTAGCATACCCGAAGCAATAACTCCAATTGTGCCAGCGACTGAAATCCATCGTTATGCAGAAATGATTTCAGTAGGCGGAGAAATTTGGTGCGTTCGGGAAACTCATATTGCTGGCGTTGTAACTCGAGCAATTGTTGCGATTGGTATAAATGAAATTCGAGTAATTGAATCATCTTCGCACTTTTATTCCCACTTGCGTCCCTCTGAAGATGAATCTCAATTAGTCTGGGTCTGTTGGGAACACCCTCAGATGCCATGGGATGGCACTGAGATTAAGGTTGCAGAAGTCTTAGCGGGAACTCTTAAAAACATTCGAGTGGTTGCGGGTGGAGTCAACGAATCTTGCCTTGGCCCTGAATGGGGCAACGACAACTTGCTTTATTACATTAGTGATCAAAGTGGTTGGTGGAACCTTTGGAGTTTGGATAAAGATGGCCATAAGAGGCACGTAGTCAGCGATGAATCTGAATGGGGATATCCGATCTGGTTGCTTGGGCTGAGTTTCATAGAAGTTCTCGATGATGGTCGCATTCTTTCATCGCGCGGATCTGTTGTTTCGAGAAAACTAGTTCTAGTAGATCCGGAATCAGGTATCTGCACAGATATTGAATCCCCACTCACAAATTTTAAGCCCACCTTAAGTGCAGGAAATGGCAAGGCTTATGTATTCGGCGGAAGTCCGACGGTCACTTCTGAGTTTGTTGAGCTCGACTTAAAAACTCTCAAAACCCAGACTATATTTGCAACAAAAACTCCCATCGAACCCAAATATTTCCCAACACCATATGAGTTTATTGCGCTCCGCGAGGATGGCCGCAAGGTCTATTCAATCGTTCATCCTGCTCACCATCCAATTTTTGAACCCTCAGAGAAGACACCTCTCGTGGTGGTTGTCCACGGCGGACCTACGGCACAAGCAGTCCCGACTCTCTCAATGAACTATGCATATTTCACAACTCGCGGAATCACAGTAGTCGATATCAACTATGGGGGATCTTCTGGCTATGGTCGGCATTATCGAAATCTCATGCGAGGAGCGTGGGGAATTGTCGATCGAGAAGATGTTATTGCAGTCGTTGATTCACTTATTTCTGCGGGAACCGTGGATGCAAATAAGATTTTAATTCGAGGTGGATCTGCAGGAGGGTTTACAGTTCTCAACGTTTTGGTTAATAGTAATCACTTTGCTGCAGGAGCTTCGTATTACGGTGTAGCGGATTGCTCTGCACTTGCATTAGATACTCACGACTTTGAATCAAGATACCTGGATTCTTTAATCGGAAAATATCCAGAGGATGCAGATTTATATGTAGAGCGATCACCACTAACCCACGCTCATCGCCTGAGTTCACCACTAATTATCTTCCAAGGTTTGGATGACAAAATCGTTCCTCCAGCACAGTCAGAGGCTTTTAGAGATGTCTGCGTGAACAAAGGGATAAAGCACGAGTATCACGCTTTTGAAGGCGAAGGCCATGGCTTTCGTAAAGCATCATCGATAATTACCTCAATGGAATCAGAGATGAAGTTTTATGGGGAAGTTCTAGGTTTCATCCCCGAAAACGGTTAGGACTAGTTGCCCGAGCGGCCAACGGGAGGGGACTGTAAATCCCCATACCTTCGAAGGTTCAAATCCGCACTCCAAGCCACCAGATAGTTGATCTACTAAGGTATTTCCGCACTGTGGAAATCATCCAAAGAATTCTCTGTTGAATCTAAATCCAAGCCAATTTGTGCATGTAAAATCTCACAAAATAGATATTCGCACGATCGGCGATTGGATGGCTAGATGAATCTCCTTGACAGCCTCTATCGTGACACAAAAATGGAAAACATCTGGTCTTTGGAATCCACGATTTCTTATTGGTTGAGGGTTGAGGCCGAATTAGCTGGCGCCCTGGCAGATGCAGATGTCATTTCTCGCAGTGATGCCAATGCCATTAATGATGTGTGTTCAATTGGCAATATTGACACTGACCGCTTGATTCGTGAAAGCGCAAACGTGGGCTATCCAATCGTTTCATTGATTTCGATGGTGTGTGAATCACTGACTCCCGAACAGGCAGGAAAGGTTCATTGGGGGGCAACTACACAAGACATTATGGATTCGGCACTTGTACTCCAAATATGTGATGCGCTCAAACATGTTTTAGAGCTTCAACTGCACTTTGGTAACTCTCTTTCAGATTTAGCCGAGAGACACGCAAAGACGGTTATGGCGGGAAGAACACATGGCAAGCAAGCTACCCCCACAACTTTTGGGGCAAAATGTGCTGTATTTATTGATCAAGTTGTAAGTGATCGACGGCGGTTATTAAATTCCTATCGCAGTATCAGCAATGTTTCGTTGCACGGTGCGGCGGGCACCTCGTCGGCCCTTTTCCCACACGGGGAAGCTGTCAGGGGAGCCTTAGCAAAAAGACTAAATTTGGAAAACAAAATCATCCCTTGGCATGTAAATCGAAGCGCAGTCATTGAAGTGGCAGATGCGATATCAGCTTGTTTACAAACGCTTATTCGCCTTGCGCGTGAAATCATAGATCTTTCTCGGACAGAGATTGCCGAGGTTAGCGAGGCAAGCTCTAAGAACAAGGGTGCATCCTCGACGATGCCTCAAAAGGCTAACCCTGTTGAATCTGAATCGATTATCGGTTTCGGAATAAGTGGATCTACACATGCGCAGGCGCTTCATCGTGCAGCTGAATCAGCGCATGAACGATCTGCCGGAGAATGGCAGATTGAATGGCGAGTTCTCCCAGACATTTTTACGTGTTTGTCATCAGCCTTATCGCTAGCGATTTCAGCAACAAAAAACCTTCAAGTCTTTCCAGATCGCATGCTCATGAACTGCGCGCTAGATGGTGGCTTGTTGCTGGCAGAGGCAGCGATGATGCACCTTGCCCCACGAATGGGTCGGGATCAAGCTCACAAATTATTGTATGAAGTGTGTCTAAATGCTAGAAAGCTAAATGAGAGTTTTGAACACTCCCTTCGTGAAAGTCTTG
>WLHG01000051.1 GCA_009702845.1 Actinomycetota bacterium | reverse complement strand
TTAACGATGAGTGTGATCTTGCGACCATTTACTCCACCATTAGCATTGAGATAATCAAAATAAGCCTTCGCGGCTCCTGGGATCTTGTTGTAACCAAGGGATGCTGTTCCTGTCATTGGCAGAGTCATTCCGAGTTTGATCTCAGTTGATGACACTCCAACTTCTGCCGCATTAGCAGGGATTGCAGTTGCAACCAGGCTCGCTACGGCAAGCACCGCTGAAACCGATATCAGTTTCCGGCGATTTATTGCTTTCATGTGTTTCCTTCCATCGAGGGTTTGGGTAGAGCTTTAAATTTTACTTCTCTGTCAGTTTTGCAAGTTTCCTAGCTTTACGTGCACGATGTTGTTCAACTGGTCCATTTGGTACGAATAGAACAGTAATAATCAACAGTGCACTCACCATGAAGCCCGGCAAGTTTACGGTGATGTTCTCGGAGCTACCAATGCGGTTGGCCACCACATCGGCAATCTCTGGGATCGCCACCAATATCACTGCCCCAATCATGACGCCTGAAAGTGCAGTTACGCCACTCAGAACCGCGCCAGTCAAAAGAGAGAAAGAGAGAGTTAGTGGGAAAGCACTGGGAGAAACGGTACCTATCGTCATTGAAATGAGGGCCCCCCCTAGGCCTGCAATGCCGGCGCTGATGGTGAAGGCCAAAATCTTGCTCCTGCCCGTATTGATGCCGCAGAGCTGGGCTGCGACCTCATTGCTCCGGCCTGCCCGCCAGTTACGACCATAGCGAGAGCGCAGGATATTGCTAACCAGCCACATTGAAATCAATGCTGCGAGGGCGGCGATCCAAAAGAACCATTTATATTGCGTAAACGTGTCACCTAATTGCGACGGTGGAGAACCAACATCAAATGCCAAACCTTGTTCGCCACCCAGAATAGAAAATTGATTTGCGAGGGAGGGTAGGCCGACTGCTAGCGCCAGAGTTGTTCCAGCTAAGTACGGTCCAGTTAATCTCGCCGCTGCGGCGCCCAGGAGCGCGCCGCCACCGGCGGCCGCGAGCACGGCAACGAAAAATGTGAGAATGATCGGTACATGAAGTTCATTGCGTGAGACAGCTGCGCTGTAGGCACCAATCGCCATTAGAGCGCCATGTCCAAGTGATACTTGACCCGAATAGCCAGTTAACAAAATTAGTGATGCGATTGCGATAACGAATACGGCGATCGATGCACCTTGATACACGCGAAGCTCATCAACACGGTTGCCTGCCAAGAATAAGATGAAACCAAAGGCGACAAATAAACCGATGTGATTTGAGTTTTTGAATTTATGCACGACGCCCCGCCCTTGCTCCAATAATTCCTTGAGGGCGGACAAATAATATTGCTAAGAGAATAACGAATGGCGCGATAAAGAAAAGACCCCCGCTGATATACATAAGAACAAATGAGATAGTCAAACCTAAGAACATTCCACCGATGACTGCGCCAAGCAAACTATCGAGACCTCCGATAACTGCGGCGATGAAGCCCGAAACTAATAGGAGTGAGAACTCAATTGAATCCGGTGAGAAGTTTCCATTTCCGTTGACCGTTTGGAATATTCCAGCGACTGCGCCCGCCGCACCTGCAAGAGCCCAACCTAATGTGCGAATCAAGTCGACACGAATACCTGAAAGTCGGGCGATTTCAGGGGCATAGGCCGAGGCTCGCAGAGATAGACCTAAATTAGTGCGCTGAAAGAGAATCGTAAGAAGGGCCATCAGGACCAACGTCGTAATTAAAATTAAGAGTTTCAACGGAGAAAAGACCAGAGTTTCCCCATTAATAGTGAAGCCAGTATTGGACACTGGTGGAAGGATTCTTAAATCTTGACCTCCCCAATTCATTGCAATGAGGGAGCGAATTAGGCCCAATAATCCCAGAGTTGCGATGATAGGTGCAACGGCTGCAATAGGCCCACTTGATGAGTGTTTAACTAATAGACGCATCAATATAACTTCTACTAACGCGGCAATGATTGCTCCGCCTAGCATCGCAATTGGCAGTGCAAGCCAGAACGAGCCGATGCGAGTCACGGCCTCATAGCCAAAATACGTTGAGAGTAATGCCATGCCAGCTTGGGCAAAGTTAATGACTCTGGTGCTTCTCCATACAAGTACAAAGGCAATGGCCATTAGTGAATAGATAGATCCTGCAGTTATTCCAATTAATACAGTGTTAAGTAGTTGCATGATTAGTACCCCAAGTATGCCGCGCGCACGGCTGGGTTAGCGATAAGTGCATCGGCATGATCTACGGCTACGACTTTACCTAGATTTAAAACTATTCCAAGATCGGCAATCTTGAGTGCACCCATTGCATTTTGTTCAACTAGAACAACGGTTAATCTCATTGACGTAGTGAGATCGCGAATAATTTGGAAAATCTGTTCTACGACTAATGGAGCCAAACCAAGAGATGGTTCATCTAGTAAGAGAAGTTGCGGCTTGGACATTAACGCACGACCGATAGCTAACATTTGGCGCTCTCCACCTGACAACGTGTCGGCTCTTTGCGCTAATCGCTCACCCAAGCGAGGAAATATTGAGACCACTTGATCTAGGGATTCACTGAGCTCTTTTTTATCACGGCGCCAAATTGCACCTAACTCGAGGTTTTCTTTTACCGTGAGCTCTGGAATTACCGATTTACCCTCAGAGACGTGAGAAATCCCTTTGCGAACTAAGTTCTCAGGCTTATCGCCGAGTATTGATTCACCCATCCAACTTATTTTTCCATGGGTGGGTTTATTCAAACCAGATAATGCGCGAAGTAGTGTCGTCTTACCAGCGCCATTAGAGCCGATAATTGCAGCCAATTGTCCAGTTGGCACGGCCAATGAGACTGAGTTGACTGCGCAGATTGCACCGTGATGAACAGTTAAGTTGGAAACATTGAGTGTCATGAGTTTCCCGTTCCAAGATATGCAGCGATAACAGCTGGATCTCTGCGCACGCTTTCTGCGCTTCCGCTGGCAATAACTTCGCCAAAGTTGAGTACGTATAACCTGCTACATACACTCATGACAACATCCATATGGTGCTCTACCAAAAGTACTGACATTTCGGCACTTAAATTTCGGATTAATTTATTCATCCACTCAATATCTTGGGCGCCCAAACCACCTGCCGGTTCATCGAGCATTAAAATCGTTGGCTCACTTACAAGCGCTCGGGCAATAGCTACTCGCTTTGTATCAGGGTATGACAAGGTATCTGCGCGACGATCTGCAAGTCCTCCCGCATATACGCGCTCCAATGCAACGCGGGCCTTCTCGCGTATTCGATTTTCATCTTTTGAATTACGGGCTAAAGCTGCAGATATCAATCCTGTCTGCGCTAAATGTTGAGCACCGATCATTACATTTTCAAGAACGCTTAGATCTCCAAATAATCCAACACCTTGCAGAGTACGTGCAATTCCAAGGTCAACTAAATTATCTGTGCGGGGAAATTCTTGTTTTTCTCCCCCAAGATAAAAATTTCCTGAGTCAGGTTTTACAAGTCCGCAGAGAGCGTTAAAGAGAGTTGTCTTGCCGGCGCCGTTGGGACCGATGAGACCGACAACTTCACGCTGACCAAGCTCTAAATAGACATCATTGAGTGCGCGCAGCCCGCCAAAGGAGATAGTTACTCCCTCGACTCGCAGCGCTGCGTAATTAGTAGACATGAGGTGCATAGATTCTAGGCACCCTTGGCCCAATGCGCGTAACTATTTCATAGTTAATTGATAAGGATGCCGCGGCCCAATCATCGGCGGTATATTCGCCCTGCCTTCCGTCGCCAAAAATAACGGCCCAATCCCCTGATTTGGCCGTTGAATCCGGGCCTAAATCGACAACAAATTGATCCATAGAAACTCGCCCGATTATCGGCGCGCGTTTACCGTCGATGAAAACTCCAGCCGACTTGGCAATGCGGGGTATCCCATCGGCATAGCCCATCGCAACAATCCCGAGAGTTGTATCTCTCGTGGTCACATCCGTTGCTCCATATCCAACAGGTGAGCCAGATGGAACTTTCTTCACAAGATGTAATTTGGCGCGCAGCTGCATAGCTGCCTTTAACTCCAAACTGCTTCCTGTACCTAAAGTGGTTACATCAGGAGATAAGCCGTACATTGCAATTCCTGTGCGAACTAAATCAAATGCTGCACCGTGATTAGTTAAAGTTGCCGCCGAGTTAGAAAGGTGTTTTATAGGTGGATTGATTCCTATCGCAGCTAACTCTGAAATCATCGAATTAAATCGCAGGAGTTGATCTGTATTTTGTGGTTCAAGTGGTTCGTCGGCCCGGGCAAAGTGCGAGAAAACGCCAACGACATCTACGTGAGAGAAATCAGATTCCAAGAACTCATTCCACTCATCCAAGAATCCCCCGCGGCCCATACCGGTATCGAGTTCGATATGAATCCGTGCCTTTGTTTTAAGTGCGCCTATCTCATTGAACGTAGCAATTGAGGCAACTGCGACATCAATGTCATGATTATACGCCGATCTAAAATCCGATCCTGGTGGCAGTAGCCAAGCAAGAATCGGTATCCGAACTCCATGTGTACGCAGCGAAATCGCCTCTTCCAGAAGTGCAACACCTAACCAATCGGCGCCAGATTTCTCGGCAAGTAAGCCAATCTCTACTAAGCCATGGCCATATGCATCGGCTTTAACTACGGCAAGAAGATCCACACCGCCAATCTTTTTCAAGCGAGAGATGTTTGCAGCTATTGCCGCGGTATCAATTCGGGCCTCTGAGCGATGCTCCATTATTGGCGCTCCACAATGACCATAGCCGATGCGATTCCAGCATCGTGTGAGAGTGATAGATGTACTGCTGCGCCATCGATTAAATCGGCGATCTCACCGCGAAAGAGAAATACAGGTTTGCCATTTTCAAGGTTGATTACTTCGGCATCGTGCCAGGCCAAACCTTTGCCCGCGCTTAAGGCTTTAGCTAACGCCTCTTTAGCGGCAAAACGGGCGGCAAGAGATGCAATCGGCTTAGTGCGCTCCCCTTGTGTAAAGAGCTTTTCTAGTAAACCGGGAGTTCGCTCAAGTGAGGATTTGAAGCGTTCGATATCAACGACATCTATGCCGATTCCATCAATCATGTGCTTGATTCTAGTGCAGTTGACTCTTAGAGGGAACGTAGCGATCGACGGCAATTACCGCCACTAATAATGCACTTCCAACAAAGAGGCCACCTAGCAAATCGGTAAACCAATGCGTGTGCCGAATAAGAGAAACGATGCACACCGTCAATGAGATAGTTACAACTCCAGCACTTGCCAGGCGTCCCTGATATCTATCGACGTGGGCATATCTATAAATCAAGTAGGCCACGATACCCCACGATAAAACTGCATTTGATGCATGCCCGCTGGGGTAAGACATTCCGCCGGCATGAATTAAATCAAAGCCATCACGGGGTTTCGTGCGTCCTAAGAAGAGTTTAAAAACGCCGACAACAAGATTGAGAGCTAGCAGAGATAGAACTGCCAAGTTAAGAGGGCGCCATGTTTTGAATCTATAGGCGATATAGGAAGCCGCGACTATTAAAACTAGCGCTGTCAGCCAGCGAAGGCCTAAATCATCCAGGCGCCTTAAGAGAAAGCCTGAGAATCCATCAAAGCGTGGCCGATGGGTACGGTTAACATCATTATCGAAGTTCACAAGTGGGCCATTACTTAAAACTTGTTGTGTCACGGCGAGAAAGCCTACAAATAGGAGTGCCGACCAGCGTAACGCGCGAAACATCTGTGCTTTACGCATTTATTCAACAGTAACTGATTTTGCTAAATTTCTCGGCTGATCTACATCGTTGCCACGCGCGACTGCCATTTCATATGCAAAAACTTGTAGCGGCACAGTTGCAAGGACTGGCTGAAATAGTGCAGGTACAACTGGAATGCGAATTATATGTTCAGCACCTTCAACGAGCGCGCCTTCTTCAGCAATAACAATTACTCTTGCCCCGCGCGCCTTTACCTCTTGAATATTGCTTAACATTTTTTCATCGAGTGCATGCTCATGCCCGGCAGGAAGTATCGCAATAACTGGAACCCCGTTATCGATTAATGCAATTGGGCCGTGCTTGAGCTCGCCGCCGGCAAAACCTTCGGCATGTATATATGCCAACTCTTTTAGCTTGAGCGCACCTTCAAGGGCGACGGGATACCCGATATTCCTACCTAAAAATAGAACAATATTGTTATCGGCAAAACTGCGGGTTAACTCTCTTAATGGCTCAACTGTCTCTAAAATCTGCTCGATCTTTCCTGGAAGTTCAAGAAGTTCGTTATAGAGGGATTCAACTTCAGCATCTGACAGTGAGCCATTGACTTGCGCCAAGTGCAGACCGATTAAATAGACGGCAATCATCTGTGTTAAGAGCGCCTTAGTTGAAGCCACAGCAATTTCAGGTCCTGCGTGGGTATATAGGACCGCGTCGGATTCGCGGGGAATCGTAGACGAGTTGGTATTACACACTGCTAAAACGCGAGCTCCTGCCGATTTTGCATGACGCACCGCCATCAAGGTGTCCATGGTTTCACCCGATTGCGAGATAGCAATGACTAAAGTTCCGGAATCAATTATCGGATCACGGTAGCGATACTCACTTGCGATCTCGACCTCTACTGGAATCTTGGCCCACTTTTCGATGGCATATTTGGCAACCATGCCAGCGTGATAAGCCGTCCCACATGCAATAACCGTAATCTTTTTTAACGCCCTGATTTCTTCAACGCTCATACGAAGTTCATCTAAAACTATTTGCCTGTTATCGCTTAAGCGGCCGATCAAAGTATCTGCAACGGCCTTAGGCTGCTCGAAGATCTCTTTTAGCATAAAGTGAGTAAAGCCCCCTTTTTGTGCAGCGGCGGCATCCCAGGAAATTTCATACTCTTTTGGCTTTACTAACACTCCAGTTAAGTCAGTGATAACCACTGTTGTCGGTGTAATAGTTACTACTTCATCTTGTCCGAGTTCAATTGCACGCTTGGTGTAATCGATAAAAGCGGCAACATCGGATGCCATAAAGTTCTCGCCTTTGCCAATACCAACTACTAATGGTGAATTACGCCGGA
>WLHG01000050.1 GCA_009702845.1 Actinomycetota bacterium | reverse complement strand
CTGGGTTCGAACCTCTACTGGTTCCGTGATGGCTTTATGGCGGTCGCCGTTGTACTTACTATCGCAACGGGCATTTACTATGTAAAGTCAGCTTTCACATCGAGTAAGTAGGTAGGTATGGCGAATTCACCACACATCACTGAACTGGCACGTGAGATTGTTGATGCTCTGCGCCAAAGCAATGAGACACTCAGCACGGCTGAGTCATTAACTGCTGGTGCATTGAGTTCGGCCATTGTTAGAATCGCTGGAGCCTCGGATGTATTTTTTGGTGGCATTACGGCATATAGCGATGAAGTAAAGATCTCACATTTATTTGTTGATCCGCAACTTATTGCAGAGCACACATCGATTAGCCAAGAGGTTGCAATCGCAATGGCACAAGGAGCGATGCGATCATTTGGAACAACATGGGCGATTGCCACAACCGGAGTGGCCGGCCCCAACCCCGTCGGTTCTCATCCTGTTGGGACGGTCTGGGTCGCAATCGAGGGGCCAGTATCTGAATGCATTGAACTCTCGCTATCGGGTGAGCGTGAAACTATACGAAACGCGGTTACAGCCAGCGCAATTGCGACATTTGCGCGTATCCTTAGACATCGCAGTTAAGAGTAAGGGAGGTTCGAGCGTGGTTCTAGTACGCGAGGCCGTTGGTCTTACCCTTCGTGCTGCCCGCACATCGCAGGGTCGAACTTTGCGCGATGTCGCACGCGCCGCACGCGTATCTCTTGGCTACTTATCTGAGGTTGAACGCGGTCAAAAAGAGGCATCCTCCGAGCTGCTCAACGCAATCTGCGCAGCCCTTGGTCTCTCACTCTCAGGAGTATTTAGCGATGTATCAATGGAGTTAGCAAGCCATGAGAGCGTAACTCTTACCGTTGTCGATGCCGCTTAATAAGTACGCACCACAAGTAAGCACACACCGCCGCACACAAAGTGCGATTCTCACCGGAACAAAAAACCTCATTGCAACAGTTGGTTTAGCTAAAATGTCGATGATAGAGATCGCCGATACATCTGAAGTCTCTCGTGCAACGCTATATAACCACTTTCGCGATAAAGATAGTGTCATTGTCGCCCTCTGCGAGTCTGAGTGCGCACGTTTGATTGCAATTGCACAGAGCGCACCCAATGCAATTGATGCCTTAGAACTACTTTCAATTCAAATCTCTACCGATGCCGCACTTGCACACATGCGAGTAAATGATCCAGCACCTCTGGCGTTAGCTCTGGCTGCGACGGATTCTCCGTTATGGGCCAACATTGCCGATGCGCTAGCGGTAATTACTGGAAGTCAAGTGTTAGCCGATTGCGCACTTCGATGGTTAATCGGTCAGGTGCTGCAGCCTTTAACACCAAACGATTCACGTTTGCAAGCTGAACTACTCATCTCCCGTGCGAATATCTGATTTACGTGAGCGCCTTACGCTCTCATTTGGTGTTGGCTCGCACTTTCCAGTAGATATTGCAATCTCAGAGCTTGGAAGTCGAAGCGTTAATGAGGCGTTAGCCCATGGATACGAACCCGATGAAGTATGGAAGGCTGTCTGCAAGGAACATCCTAAAGAGACAGAGAAATACAAATATTGAATATGAAGCTACATTCAACTCTGACTGAAACAAATTCTGCGCATCCGCCATTAGTTTTAATTCATGGACTTGGCTCTGCGGCAACTGCCTTTAAACCAATTATTTCTGCGCTTTCAAGCTCTTTTCGTGTTATCTCTATTGATTTACCGGGACACGGTAAAAGCCCTTATAAAGCTGGCCAGGAAATGGAGCCAAAGGCTCTTGGTAGTGCAATATTTGAAAATATCAGCGACGAGTATGGAATCGATAGTTTTCACGTTGTCGGCAACTCATTAGGTGGCTGGATCGCACTTGAAATGGCTGCCAATCAGCCACATCGCATCATAAGTCTTACCGGACTTGCACCAGCAGGTCTCTGGTTAGAGCCAGCTTCGGGCCGTTTACCCAGCGAAGCTCGCTCATATTATTTAGCTAAAGCATTGAGACCATTTCTTAGAGTTGGCCTGAAGTCGCAGGTGATGCGCTCGATTGGATTCTCGAAAGTAAGTCCCAAGTGGCAAGAGCTCAGTTATGAAACCTGTCTCGATGCAAGTATTGCGATGGCTACTTGCAGCGGATATTTCCCGGCATGGGATGGAATGCTCACCAGGCGCTTCGATGCATATGTTCCGGAATCAGTACCTGTAACAATTCTCTTTGGCGATAGCGATAACACCTTGCCATTTCCAGATTCACAAGAGCACTCGTTAGCTCCTGTTCACTGCGCGTGGTTATCGCTTGAAAACTGCGGTCACGCACCGATGTGGGATCAGCCGGAATTAGTGGTGAATCTAATTGCCAGAGCTCATGCAGATTGATGACACGCGCACTAATTCGCTTTGAAACTGGGCTAGCCTAGCCAGAGGCTTATCTTCAATCCACCCATAGTCCATACTTATGCTATGCCAGAAAATAGGATTATCGTTGTTGAAGATGACACCTTCACACGATCTACGGTGTGCGCAGCTCTCAAATTACATGGTTTCGTAGTTGTGGCAGAGTCAGAATCAGCTTCAGCTGCCCTTGAATTAACTTCTAAACTTTTACCATCAGTTGCTCTGCTGGATTTGGATTTAGGTAAGGGACCGACTGGCGTTGATTTAGCCCACGGTTTGCGCAAAATAAAGCACGATATTGGAATTGTATTTTTGACTTCGTATGATGACCCACGCTTGCTCCGGCAAAATTTGCCAGCACTACCACTAGGTTCTCAGTACTTAGTAAAGAAATCGATTACCGATATTTTGACCGTCACGCGCGCGATTAGAAAAGCTCAGCGAGTTGGACAGGAGCTTAATCGAACATCGACACCCGCCAGATCCATTCCTGGAAACCAAAGCTCGATTTTGAGTAGTGTTCAAATAGAGACATTGCGACTTGTGAGCGAGGGCTTAACTAATAGCGAGATAGCCAAACTACGGGATATTTCGGAAAAGTCCGTTGAGCAAACGATCAATAGAATTGTAAAAGCATTGGAGCTTCCGAAAAACCCGAGCCACAACCAGCGTGTGCATCTAGCCCGCGTATTTTTTCGCATGAGTGGAGCACCGCCATCAGAGTGAGGGGGAGGTTTCTAAATAAAGAGCTTCTGTGTGGAAGGCATGCTCTGGATTTGGGTCCCTACTATTTCTTCGCACCAGTGACAATCCTTCTGAACCCAATCGTCGATGGAAGCTTTAAAAGTCCAGTCGATAGCGCCTTGTGGATATTTTCAGGAATTATTCCCTTTCTACTCCTGCTGGCGTTAGTCAAGCTATTGCAAGTAGTTTTAATTAGGAAGATAAGTTTCTTTCCATTTCCCGTTTGGTTGATCCTTACAATTGGGGCAGGTCTTGGATTATTCAAGAGCCTCACATCCTTTGAGTTTGAGCGGATTTTGCAGTTGCATGAGGGATTTGAGATAACTATTGCGTCTCGCATTCTCAGCGGAGTAGGAGCTTGGATTTTTATCGTGCCGGGTTTTGCAATGATTTCTAACTATATGGAGCTGACCAAGGCTCGACGCCTTGTCGTCATGGAGCGATTAGTCACCGCTGAGGCCCTTAAGTCAAGTAATGAAGCGATTTTAGAACAGACCAAATTAGCTGCACGGGCGGCAATTGAGGGCGAGGTGACAGAGCTCTTGAAAGTGACTTTGGAGGAGATCGATGAGTCCAAGGGTAAAACGCTAGAAAAGCAGTATCGAATTATTGCCGCCGTTCTGACACATGCTGCTGAAAACCTTATCAGGCCGCTTAGTCATGAGTTAATGTCAGAGCGTCGTTTAGATTTTCCAGCCCCTCGAATCTGGCAGATTTTTCTCTCCTCGATAAATCGACCAATTCTTCCCATTATTCCGATTCTTGTGGCTACCAATATCTCTGTGGCAACACTTGCAATCCGTGAAGTTGTACCCTTTTCAACTTTGCTCATTATGTGTCTATTGCAAAGCGCTCTTGTATGGATAACCGTCTTGTTTATTTTGAAATTGACTTGGCGCTTCAATCATTTTGGACAGGTGGCATTGTTTACAGGAATATTGTTTATAGTTGTTGCCGATCGAATAGGGCTGATATTACTTGGTATCAATGGTTATAGGTTTTCACAAGATCAGCGCATTCTCCTCAATTTTCTCTGGTTTTTTTCAATCTTCTTAGTTGTCAGCTTCCTAGCTCAATTGTTTAGGGGCGAGAATGAAGTAGAGTTCTTTGTCGAGCAAATGATTAACTCGAAAATTATTGATCAAAAATTAATAGCCGACGAGACATTGCGCGTTAAACACGACATCGCTAGATATCTTCATGGAAATCTTCAATCACGAATCATGTCACTTGGTTTAACACTTGAGCTCAATAAGAATCAAGACCAAGCTAGTCTCGATTCAGCCCTCACGCTTGCTCAATCACTACTTCAATCTCCGTTTGCTGAGTATTTAGAGCTCCACGACCGCACTCTTAATGAGGAAGTCGAATTTAACTGTGGTAAATGGCACGGGCTATTAGGTATTGAAACCGAGATTGAAGACATCGACTCCCAACTCTCTTTTGCCCAAAAGCGGGCTATTGGCGCAGCCCTAGAAGAGGCTTTAGCTAACGCATTACGACATGGATACGCAAGCACGGTTAAAATTAGAATTTTTAAGGCGGATGGGGGAGTTTCCGTTCAAGTTTTAGATGATGGGGTTGGTCCACGCGCAGGGGGTGCTGGTCTGGGCTCTAAACTCTATGACTCTGTTGCCTCGGGAGGTTGGACGCTTCAACACCGTCCTGACGGCAATGGAACAATTTTAGAAATGAGACTATGAGTGATCGTTAATTTCAAGTGCTGAACGTGCGGAAATAAAAGCGTCGACGCATTTTCTAATTTCATTCTCAGTGTGGCTGGCAGTTAACTGAATTCGAATGCGGGCTTTGCCCATTGGGACGACCGGATAAGAAAAGGCAACGGCGTAAATTCCGCGATCAAATAAGGCTTTAGCCATGGCCACGGCGGTGTGCTCATCGGCAAACATGACAGGAACAATTGGATGCTCGCCAGGTATGAGATCGAAGCCCTGCTCAACCATCAAACTACGGAAGAGAGTGGCATTTTCCATAGTCTTCCAGGCTAAACCAGGATGCCTGGTGATGATATCTAGGGCTGCAATTGTCCCAGCAACCACTGATGGAGGTACAGAGTTTGAAAACAGATAAGGGCGCGCTTTTTGACGCAACATGTCAACAATTTCTGGGTGGCGTGAACTTATGTAACCACCTGAGGCACCGCCCAAAGCTTTTCCTAAAGTGCCTGAAAGAATGTCTACTCGATCCTGAACACCGAAATGTTGTGGTGTTCCAGCCCCAGTAGCACCGATAAAACCTGTCGCATGTGAATCATCGACCATCACAAGTGCCCCGTATTTTTCTGCCAGATCGCAGATTTCGGAAAGAGGCGCTAGGTGTCCATCCATCGAGAAAACGCCATCGGTAACAATCAAAATGGTACGTGCACCCTGGGCCGCTTGAAGTTGAATTTCAAGATCGGCCATATCGCGGTTTTGGTATCGAAGACGCTTTGCCTTGCACAATCGAATTCCATCGATAATTGAGGCGTGATTGAGCGAATCCGAAATGATGGCATCGTTCTCATCGAGTAAGGCTTCAAAAACTCCACCGTTGGCATCAAAGCAGGATGGGAAGAGAATCGTTGCATCGGTTGAAAGGAAGGTTGAAATCTCTTTTTCAAGGAGCAGGTGCTGGTTCTGCGTTCCTGCGATAAATCGCACGCTAGCCATCCCGAAGCCATATTTATCTAGGGCTTTCTTTGCCGCAGCTATAACATGCTCATTATTTGCCATACCTAGATAGTTATTTGAGCAGAAATTTAGAAGCTCAGCACCTTCGGCGCTTACCTCAACACGTTGAGGTCCCGCAAGGGGTCGTTCAGTTTTTAATAGCCCAGCAGTATTAAGGGCCTCTAACTTAGCTTTGAGGCTATCTATGAAACTCACTACAGATGAAATCAGTTGCTCCAATCCAAAATTACTTTGCCGCAGTCACCTGATCGGGCGAGAGCGAAGGCCTCTTCCCACTTTGCGGCAGGAAATCTGTGAGTTATTACCGCTGAGACATCTAAACCTTTTTGCACCATGGAGTTCATGGAGTACCAGGTTTCATACATCTCTCTGCCATATATTCCTTTAATAGTAATCATGTGAGTTACAACTTTGGCCCAATCAAAAGAAATGGGTTCAGCCGGTAAGCCAAGGGCGGCAATGCGCGCGCCATGTCCAACGTTTGCCAGGATCATCGGCATCGCCGATTTGTGTCCGCTCATTTCAAAGGCGACGTCAAAGCCCTCTTTCATACCTAGTTTTTTCATTGTTGTAGAAACATCATCGGTTGAAATATTTATCGCAGCATCGACGCCCATGGCGCGAGCCAAATTTAATCGGTATTCATTAACATCGGTAATAACAACAAATCTGGCACCAACAAAACGGGCAATTGCCGCGGCCATTAGTCCAATGGGACCGGCGCCGGTTATTAATACATCTTCGCCAACGACTGGAAAACTAAGAGCGGTATGGACCGCGTTTCCAAGGGGATCAAATACTGATGCTAAATCTAAATCAATACCCTCTGGGTGTAGCCACACATTACTTTCAGGAATGACAACGAATTCGGCAAAAGCGCCATCGCGATGTACTCCAACGCCAATCGTGTTCATACATAAATGGCGACGACCCGCACGGCAGTTACGACAGAGACCGCATACGATATGACCCTCACCTGAGACCAGATCTCCAACTTTTATACTTGTAACATCGGCGCCAATTTCACTCACTCGCCCCACAAATTCATGGCCTGGAATAAAGGGGGGATTTAAATTCGTATCGGCCCAAGAATCCCAGCTTTCAATATGAAGATCAGTTCCGCAGATACCAGTCTTAAGGACCTTAATCTTTACCTCGCGCTCACCTGTGTGTGGTTCAGGGACTTCCCGTAGCTCTAGGCCTGGACCGCGCTGGGCTTTGTAGAGAGCTCTCATAACAGTGGCCTTTCCCTAGGTGAGCCCTAAGGCTACCCAACCTAGTTAAGAGAGAAAGCTGTAGTTTCCATAGGGCCACCCCCGCCTCATAGGGGCTACCTCTCATTTTCCTATCTATACTCACAAAATGAGAATCAATCGCCATGT
>WLHG01000005.1 GCA_009702845.1 Actinomycetota bacterium | reverse complement strand
GTTCCGCTAGGACGAATAATTATTCTGATTGTTCCATCTAGCCAGATGCGAAGACCATCTGTTGGAGGCAAATCATCTGTAGGTTTTGCTAAATCATCGATAGATGTCACTACATGACCGGCGATCTCTGTTGGAGTTTTTGTGCGCAGGCGGCCCATAATGATGCCAACTTGAGATAGATCAGTTAAACGAATTGAGATCTGCTCAGTTGCATGAAAGCCATGTCTAGTCCAAATTTCATCGAGCAAATCAAGAAGTGTCTTGTTTTCACTCGCCAAATCTGTAGCTATCTGCGCCAACTTTATCGCTGCGGAAATTCCATCTTTATCATTGACGGTGATGGCATCAACTGCATAGCCAAGTGCCTCTTCATATCCAAATGTCAGTCCGTCAATCTTTGCTAACCACTTAAATCCTGTCAGAGTCTGTTTAAACTCTAAGTTGTAGTGGGCTGCGATCTTGCTCAAAATAGTGGAAGACACAATTGAATTGGCGAGAATTCCTTTACTCGTTTTGCGTGCAATTGATTCACCAAAGATGGCGCCTAACTCATCTCCGCGTAGCATTCGCCATCCTGTTACTGGATCGTTAACTGCTGCGGCGCACCTATCGGCATCGGGATCATTTGCAATAACTAAGTCGGCGTTAAATGCACGAGCTGTCTCTAGCGCTAAATCGATTGCACCGGGCTCCTCTGGATTAGGAAATGCCACCGTAGGAAAATCTGGATCTGGCTGTGCCTGCGCCTCTACTAAAATCGGTGAGGCAAAACCCGCCTTATGAAAGACCTGTAAAAGAGTTTCGGTGCCGACACCATGCATCGCCGTATAGACAATCTTTAGATTGCCCGGCTTGGTGGCTATCGCAGCAGTGATATTTACGTACTTACTTACAATCTCTTCATCGACGATACTCCAAGTGCGGCCACGTGGTTGGCTCGCCAAGGTGGTGATTGCTTGAATATGTGCGGCAATTGATTCATCGGTGGGAGAGACGATTTGAGAGCCACGGTAATAAATTCCATCGACAGTCCCGCCTAAATAAACTTTGTATCCATTATCTTGTGGCGGGTTATGGCTTGCCGTGACCATGATTCCAACATCACATTTGAGTTCATTTGTTGCGAAAGCTAAGACTGGAGTTGGAAGTGGCCGGGGGAGAACATAGACCTTCATGCCAGCCCCGCTCATAATTTGGGCAGTCTCTTCTGTAAAATCCTCTGAACCGTAACGCGCGTCGCGTCCAATTACTACCGACGTTAAATTGCGTTCCTTCATATATGCAGCAATAGCAGCAGCCGTGCGACCAACAACAGCGCGATTCATTCCTGAAGGACCAGGTCGAACTGGTCCACGAAGTCCTGCTGTACCAAACTGCAGAAAACCTGAAAATGAAGTACGTAGCTCTTCTTCATTGTTGGTATCGAGCCAACCCTGTAAGACGGCGGCCGTTACGGGATCTGGATCATCGGCGATCCATGCTTGTACTTCGGTGCCCAGATCCATGTGCTTAGAATAACTTTGGAATTACGCCTTTGAGAAGTGCGCCCATTCGATCGGCCGCCGCTTTGCCGGCTGCGATTACCTCTTCATGATTGAGTTTTTCACCTGTGACTCCAGCGGCTGCATTTGTTACAAGTGAGATACCCAAAACCTCTGCCCCAAGTGCGTGAGCGGCAATCGCCTCTGGGACGGTGGACATTCCCACCAAATCCCCGCCCATGGTTCGCATCATGTGAATCTCTGCCGGTGTTTCATAGGTAGGTCCGCGCCAATGAACATAGACACCCTCGTCCAGGGAGGCATCCTCTTGCTTAACAATCTCGCGGATGCGCTTGCTATAGAGGTCTGTTAGATCCACAAAGGTTGCACCAGAAAGTGGTGAAACTGCAGTTAAAGAGATGTGATCGCGAATCAAGACTGGCTGTCCAACACTATATTTCGTATTAATACCGCCACATGCATTCGTCAGAATGATAATTTTACAACCCGCTTTTACTGCTGCGCGAACGCTATGTACAACGGGCTCGACACCCTTACCTTCATATAAATGTGTGCGCCCTAGAAAAACAAGTGCCCGAAGTTTTTTTCCGTCGGTTTCAACACAGTACGAGCGAACTTTTCCTGAGTGTCCTTCAACCGTTGGTGGTAAAAACCCAGTTAGCTCTTCGGCGTTGCATTCATAGGTAGGAGTACCCAGTGCATCAACTGCACTCACCCAACCTGAACCCATAACGAGTGCAACATCGTGTGATTGCACTCCAGTGCGTTCGATAATTTCTTGTGCCGCCGCAGTAGCAGCAGCTAGGGGATCGCTATAGAGAAGTTCGCTCGATGTCATGCGTCAATAATGTCACAGAGTGTGGTTCCACTAGAAACCGTTGCCCCGATTACTGCAGTGAGATTAGCAATAACTCCTGATTTATGGGCCATGAGAGGCTGCTCCATCTTCATGGCTTCAAGAACAATGATCAAATCGCCAACCTCAACGAGAGCACCAACTTCAACGGCAATCTTTACAACTGTGCCCTGCATCGGACTTGTAAGTCCTGAGCCGCCTGAGCCGCCTGACATACCGGCCTTAGCGCGATGTCGCTTAACAACAGGCTTAGGCGCGTGTACAAGAATCTCAAAGCGTTTTCCATTCACCTCAGTCACCAAATGCTCAGGGGCCATATGGGTTTGTAGTGGCTCAACAGTTGCAGTGAAGGCGGGGATTTCATTTACAAACTCATTTTCAATATAGCTTGTGTAAACCTTGAAATTTTCGGTAAATGCCGGATCCTCAACTATTGCGCGGTGGAAAGGCAGGGCCGTTGCCAAACCATCGATTGTGAACTCTGCCAGAGCCCTGCGTGCTCGCTCAATTGCTTGCTTTCGAGTTGCCCCTGTAACGATTAACTTGGCAAGCAGAGAGTCAAAGTTTCCACCGATAGTGTCACCGCTCTTAAAACCGGCATCCACACGAACACCCGGACCATTGGGAGTTGCCCATTTGGTAATACGCCCAGGGGCTGGCAAGAATGATCGACCAGGATCTTCACCATTGATTCGAAACTCAATTGAGTGACCTCGGATTATCGGATCATCAAATCCGAGTGATTCACCCATTGCGATTCGGAACTGCTCGCGCACTAAATCAATACCGGTAATCTCTTCACTCACTGGGTGCTCAACTTGCAAACGTGTATTTACTTCTAGGAATGAAATGGTGCCATCTAGGCCAACTAAGAATTCGCAGGTACCGGCGCCGATGTAGCCAGCCTCAATCATGATTGCTTTGCTAGAGCGATATAGCTCTTTATTTTGTTCATCGGTTAGAAATGGGGCAGGTGCCTCTTCAACTAGTTTTTGATGGCGACGCTGTAGCGAACAATCACGCGTACTGACCACAACCGCATGACCATGTTTATCAACAAGAACTTGAGTTTCAACGTGACGGGGCTTATCTAAATAGCGCTCAACAAAACATTCACCTCGTCCAAAACCGCTAATCGCCTCACGGACGGCGGAGTCAAATAACTCTGGGATCTCCTCCATTGTGCGTGCAACTTTTAATCCACGTCCGCCGCCGCCATGAGCGGCTTTAATCGCAACAGGCAGCCCATGTTCTTTAGCAAAGGCGGTAACTTCTTCGTGGCCTTCAACAGGATCTTTTGTACCAGCAACTAGAGGAGCTCCGGCCTTTGCTGCGATTTTGCGCGCTGAGACTTTATCGCCCAAGGCACGGATTGCAGCTGGCGGTGGCCCAATCCAAACAAGTCCAGCATCTATTACCGCTTGTGCGAAGTGTGCATTTTCAGATAAAAATCCATAACCCGGGTGAACCGCATCGGCTCCAGATTCAACTGCAACTGCGATTAGTTTTTCTATATTCAAATATGTTTGCGTAGCGGTTGTGCCGGCCAGTGAATAGGCAGCATCTGCCATGCCGGTGTGAATCGCTGTTCGGTCTTCATCAGAGTAAACGGCAACGCTCTCTAATCCATGATCTTTACATGCTCGTATTACACGGACTGCGATTTCACCGCGGTTGGCTACTAATACGCGCTTCATTGCATCACCTTAACCTCTGGCCATGAATAACCAAGTTGTGCGAAGGCCTTTCGCACAAATGGCATCGAAATACCGACAACATTTGTGTAATCACCCTCAATTGATGGGATAAATGGAGAGCTAAAGCCATCGAGAGTAAAACCACCTGCTACATGCAGGGGTTCACCGCTGGCAACGTAGTCATTGATTTCATCATCGCTCATCTGATCAAAAACGACCTTAGTCGTGACAATGCTAGAGATTTCACGATCTTTTGTTGTATCAATAATGCAATGGCCTGTGTGCAAGAGACCTGAATTTCCTTGGACACGCTTTGCCCGTTCACGTGCAATCTCTGGAGTGCCTGGTTTTCCTAGGGATTGACCATCAAATTCAAATGTTGAATCACACCCAATAACAATCGCCGGAAAATCTATCGTCTCTGCAATCGTATGAGCCTTAGTAATTGCAAGGGCAATCACCATGTCTGAAGGAGATAGCGAATTGAAAAACTCGGTCTCTTCATCGACGTGACTGACCATAATGATTGGTTGAAGGCCAGCAGATTCGAGAAGGCGGCGGCGCGAAGTGGACGCGGAAGCAAGGATGATCTTTGGCATTTAAGTTTTAGTTCGTTCGGCCGAAGCGAAAATGATTATGAAGCGGTTTGCGAAGTTGTGGCCGCCCAAAGGCGCTTTTACGGATCACGGGGACTAACTCTTCACGCTTATGCGAGGACATTGCGTAAGCGATTGCAGTTAGCTCTTCGGCAGTCGGTTCACCCTTTACGATTGAGTAATCCATTACAGCGGGATATTTCCATGTTTGCGCGCAGGCAAGGTATCGCGCTTAGTTTTTAAAGTCCTAAATGCCTTTGTTATATATGCACGCGATTGATTTGGCTCAATAACCGTATCGATTGTTCCGCGCTCTGCCGCTAGGTATGGATTTGCTAATGAATCATTGTACTCATTGATTAATTCGGCACGCTTTCCAACGGGATCTTTCGAAGCTGCAAGCTCTTTACGGTAGAGAATATTTACTGCTCCTTGTGCGCCCATGACGGCAATCTCTGCACTCGGCCAAGCAAAATTAATGTCACTTCCTAAATACTTTGAACCCATAACGATAAATGCGCCACCGTAAGCCTTGCGAGTAATCAGGGTTACAAGTGGCACAGATGCTTCAGCATAGGCATAGAGAAGTTTGGCTCCGCGACGAATGATTCCATCCCACTCTTGCTCTGTTCCGGGTAGAAATCCAGGTACGTCAACCAAGGTAAGAATTGGAATATTAAAGGCATCGCAAAAACGGAGGAAGCGAGCGGCTTTTTCACTTGAATTGATATCGAGTGTGCCAGCTAACTGTGAAGGCTGGTTAGCGATAATTCCAATCGACTCACCTTCAATTCGTGCAAAACCGACGATGATATTTGGTGCATACAAGGCATGAACTTCTAGGAACTCGGCCTCATCAACTAAGGCTTGAATGAGAACCTTCATGTCGTAGGGCTGATTTGTATTATCCGGAATTAAAGTATCAAGCGCGAAATCTGATGCTGTTTTATCTAAGGATTGAGTTGGTGGAAGATGTGGTGCACTATCCATATTGTTTGATGGAAGATAGGAAAGCAGCGCCTTCACATAATCGATCGCATCGGCCTCGTTCTCGGCTAAATAATGTGAGTTACCGGTCTTGGTGTTGTGTGTTCGAGCGCCACCGAGCTCTTCCATATCTACTTCTTCGCCAGTAACGGTTTTAATAACATCTGGCCCAGTAATAAACATATGAGATGTCTCATTGACCATAACGGTGAAGTCAGTCAGAGCTGGCGAGTATGCCGAGCCGCCTGCGCAAGGGCCAAGAATTAATGAAATCTGCGGAATGACACCTGAGGAGCGCGTATTGAGGCGAAAAATTTTGCCGTAGCCAGATAGAGAGGCAACGCCCTCTTGAATTCGTGCACCACCTGAATCGTTGATTCCAATGAGGGGAATTCCACTCTTTAATGCAAAGGCTGCAATTTTTACGATTTTGTCAGCATGAACCTCTCCAAGGGAGCCTCCCATAATGGTGAAGTCCTGCGAGTACAAAGCGATGGGTCGGCCATCTACAGTGCCGGTACCAATGACAACGCCATCACCGTATGGACGGTTCTTGTCCATGCCGAACTGCGTTGATCTGTGACGTGCGAACTCATCGATCTCTGTGAATGAATCTTGATCGACAAGCATCTCAATGCGCTCGCGGGCAGTGTTCTTGCCCTTGGCATGTTGCTTTTCTACTGCGCGTGCCGATCCAGCATGCACGGCCTCTTCGACACGTGCCCGTAGATCTTCGATTTTTCCGGCGGTTGTATGCAGATCACGGCTCATACCCCTACGGTACTAGGCGTGGAGATAGAAATGCTAAGTACGCCCCTTGATAGTTCAATAATCAATGCCGCCGTGACGCAGTACTGGCGAGTAAGCGTGGTTGAACTCACGGCATCGACACAAAGCGATGTAGTGGCACTGGTGCAAAATGGAAAAGCCCTAGCAGGAGACGTTATTGCTGCAGAGTTTCAAAGTGCGGGCCGAGGGCGATTAAGTCGCAGCTTCGATGCTCCGCAATCCACTGCACTCTTATTCTCTTTCTATATCCAACCGATGAGAAATCGCGAAGATTGGGGATGGCTTTCTCTTATTGCTGGAGTGAGTGTTGCCCAAACGCTTTCTAAATACGGTGCCCGTGTGAAATGGCCCAACGATATTTTAATAATGGATAAGAAAGTATCGGGGCTCATCGCTGAGGTTGTAGGCGATGGAGTTGTCATTGGAATCGGAATAAACGTTGCCATGGGGCTCTCGGAGCTTCCTGTTCCAACAGCTACTTCGCTTTCAATTGAGGGCGCAGAAAATCTAACGCGTAATCAATTGCTGGCCGATCTTCTCAATACCTTTGAAGTAAACTTCACTCCTTGGGATCAGGGCGAGAATGAAATCGAAGATATATACCTAACTTTAAGTGCAACGGTTGGAAGCAAAGTTCGCGTTGAATATCCAGATGGCCGTATAGAAAGCGCGCTCGCGGTGGCGATAAGCCCTAGGGGCGAGTTAGTTTTAGATTCTGGAGCTCATGTGCAAGCCGCTGACATAGTTCATCTACGATAATCCAGTGAGCGAGACTTTCCCTACCATTGGCATCATAGGTGCGGGCCAACTCGCACGAATGAGTGTTTCATCTGCTGCCGCCCTCGGAATTAATCTTCTTCTCTTGGCCAAGGATTCAAGCGATAGCGGTGCCCAAATCGCCAACCATATTGTTGGCGATTACACAGATGTAGAAACTGTTCTTGAGTTTGCCAAAAAGTGCGATGTCATAACTTTTGAACATGAGCTCATTCCCTTAAGTGTTATAAAAGCAGTAGAAGCCGCTGGCGTAGTTGTAAGACCCGGTTCGAACGCATTTCTTTATTCACAAGATAAGGCGGCGATGCGCCAGCGCTTAAGTAGTTTTCCTTCGCCGAAATCTGAGGTCGTATCCAGCGCTGAAGGCGTCAGCGAGTATCCATTGATAGCCAAGACGATATCCGGCGGATATGACGGTCGTGGCGTCTGGAGAGTTGAATCAGAGAAAGAGTTAAGGGATTTAATTGCACAGGTAGGAAAAGTTCTAATTGAAGAGCTCATTGAATTTGATTATGAAATCGCGGTTATGGTTGCCCGTTCTCCACATGGACAGGCCAGCACATGGGCGCCCACACAGACAGTTCAAGTCGATGGGATCTGCACAATGACGCTTACGCCCGCTCCTCAAATAACTCCTGAGCTAAGCGCTAAAGCCCAGAAGTTAGCGTTGGATATTGCACAAGAAATCGGAACCGTTGGAGTAATGGCAGTTGAGATTTTTGTTAAAGGCGACGAACTTTTCATTAATGAACTTGCAATGCGTCCCCATAACTCGGGCCATTGGACTATCGAGGGTGCAGTGACCTCGCAGTTCGAGCAACATCTACGTGCAGTTCTAGATTTACCGCTAGGTGATCCATCAATGACGGCGCCCGTTGCAGTAATGGGGAATATCCTTGGATCGAGCAAGACAGATATGTATCGACCTTACCTGCACTTAATGGCGCGTAATCCAGCCTTGAAGTTTCATCACTATAAGAAAGATGTACTCCCGGGTCGCAAGATTGGCCATGTAACTATTTTAGGCAATGAAGTCGTAGAATTAACCCACGAAGTACAGCATGCCCTTGATTACATGAGCGGAGAAGTAGATGAGTGATGTTGCGATAATCATGGGATCAGACTCTGATTGGCCGATTATGGAAGATGCGGCAAAGCTTCTAGATCACCTTGGGATTTCATACGATACCGATGTTGTATCTGCCCACCGCATGCCACTTGAAATGGTCGAGTTTGCACAGAACGCTGCAAGTAAAGGTTATAAAGTTATTATTGCCGGTGCTGGTGGTGCAGCTCACTTGCCGGGCATGGTTGCATCGCTTACAACTTTGCCAGTTATTGGAGTTCCGATCGCGCTTAAAAATCTAGATGGAATGGACTCCCTGCTTTCAATCGTGCAGATGCCAGCAGGAGTTCCAGTTGCAACCGTCGGAGTAGGAAATGCTAAGAATGCAGCACTTCTTGCCGCACGTATATTGGGAGTTTCCGATGCTTCGATATCTGCCAAAGTAAGTCAGGGCTTACAAGAGATTAATGAAGAGGCTAAAGCCAAGGGCGCTAACTTAAATTCTCGCCGAAATCAAAAGACCGGTTTTTAATTAACGAGATCGATATTCAATCGCAGGACAGCGATTCATTACAGTTATTAGTCCTGCCGCTTGAGCTCTAGCTACTGCCGCCTCATCGATTACATCTAACTGAAGCCACACCGCTTTAGCCCCAATTGCGATCGCTTCATCGACAACTTTTCCCACTAAGGATGAGTTTACAAAGCAGTCAACAACATCGACTTTGATTGGTATTTCACTTAAGGTTTTGTAACCCATCTGCCCATGCACTTCTTCGGCGCGTGGGTATACAGGAATTATTTGATGGCCCTTGTCCTGTAATAACTTTGCTACTCCAAAGGCTGCGCGATCAGGATTATTACCCAGTCCAACGATGGCCCACACCTTCAAGGCCAGGAGGGCATCGATTGCTTCACTCTCTTTAATCAGTGCGCCCTAATGCATGAAACTTCCAACCTGCACTGCGCCATAAATCTCGATCAAGGGCGTTGCGTCCATCAATAATCATTTTATTTTTAACGAGGGCTCCGATAACCGCAGGATCTAAGGCTCGATACTCTTTCCACTCAGTCAAATGAAGAATTAAATCCGCCTCTTTAACGCAATCTGTGACAGATTCGGCAAAGTTCAGATTAGGAAAACGCTTGCGGGCAGGCTCGATACCTTTGGGATCGTGTACAAATACCTTTGCGCCAGCGGCATGAAGCTGCACAGCGATATCTAATGCAGGGGAGTCGCGCACGTCATCGCTATCTGGCTTAAATGTTGCACCAAGGACTGCAATTTTATACTGAGTCAAATCCTCTGAAAGATCACTTCGGACGACATCGATTACACGCTGGCGAGCACGTAGATTGATTGCATCGATTTCACGTAAAAACTCAAGTGCCTGCTTAGCGCCTAGCTCTTCTGCGCGTGCCATAAATGCACGAATATCTTTAGGCAAGCACCCGCCACCAAAACCAATTCCTGCTTGCAGAAAACGGCTACCGATTCGTGGGTCGTATCCGATTGCCTTTGCAAGAACTGTGACATCTCCACCAGCAGCCTCACATACTTCAGCCATTGCATTAATAAAAGAAATCTTCGTTGCAAGGAAAGAGTTAGCGGCAACTTTAACGAGTTCGGCAGTTGGCAGATCGGCTCGAATCCAAGGAGTTCCAAGGGCGAGAATTGGAGCATAGACATCTTTTAATATCGCCTCTGCGCGATCGTTTGCGACTCCGACAACGAGACGATTGGGCGTCAACGTATCCTCAACTGCAAATCCTTCTCGTAGGAACTCTGGGTTCCAAGCAAGATCGGCCTGCGGGGCCGATTGCGCAAGTTGATCGCGTAGGGATTGCGCGGTGCCAACTGGGACCGTTGACTTTCCAACTACTAATGCCCCCTCTTTCAAGAAAGGTGCAATTTCACTTACAGCCGACTTAACGTATGTGAGATCTGCAGCTAGCCCATCTTTAACCTGTGGTGTACCTACGCAGACAAAGTGAATGTCGGCATCGGCAACTGCAGAGAAATCAGTTGTAAAAGTTAAGCGTCCACTCTTTATCTCCTGGGCCAATAATGTATCGAGACCTGGTTCATAAAAAGGCAGCTCTCCTCGGGAGAGCATTTCGACCTTAGCGGGATCTGTATCCACTCCAATGACTGTAAAACCAAGGGAAGACATGCAGGCTGCATGTGTTGCGCCTAGGTATCCGCAGCCAATAACTGAGAGTTTTGAGTTCATGGCCATGAGTTTACTTCAGCGCTCCGCAAGGATTTTCATCGGCGGTACGAGTCTTAAACTTATCCACCATCGTCGGGGTTGGACTGGCACTTGATGATGCCGAAGGTGAAGGTGTGACCTCATCGATTAGAGGTAAATCTTGGCGCAGGCGATTAAAGAGATCAGGGGCCAAAACCTTATCCCAGGTAACAACAGAGCCAAGTCCTGCAACGCGGGCATTTGCATTGCCAAGAGGAATTGTGAGTGTACGAACCTTGCTGGCCGATAGATTTTTCAACTGCTTAGCTAAGGTTAGTAAATCACTGCTATTTAGTTGTGAATCGGTTTTAACAGTTGCGATTGCGGCATTAAAAAAACTAATTAATTTAACTGGATTGAGCAGTACGCCAGTGCTGGTAACTTTTCTTAGCACCGCACTCATGAACTGTTGTTGACGCTGCATGCGGCCCAAATCTCCCATGCCATCAAAATCACGCGTTCGAACATACTTGAGAGCTTCAATCCCATCCAAAGTATGAACACCTGCACTCATTACCAAGTGGCTATTTGGATCATTGATATCTCTCTTCGAACAAACTTCGATTCCACCGAGTGAATCAACCATCCCGGCAAAGCCAGCAAAACCAATTTCGATATAGTGATCAATTCGTACGCCGGTTTCATTTTCGATTGTCTGAATTAAAAGCGGCGCACCACCCCAGGCAAATGCGGCATTAATCTTTCCTTTTGCCGCACCAACAGTTCTGTCTTTATATAAGGAGGATTGATGTTCTGGGATAGTGACTAAGGAGTCACGCGGAATAGAAATAATCGTAGCCTTGTCGCGGGACTTACTTATGTGCACTAGAAGCATGGTGTCTGAACGTGCTCCGGCCGCCGATTTCGTTGTTCCAACGCGTAAGAGTTTTGATTGTTCTTTTGTCAGGCCTTCGCGGGTATCAGAGCCAACTAGTAAATAATTAAGTGCGGTGGAAGGTTTATCTGGGCGCTTGCCAAGATTGCTAAAGGCATCGATTCGGTTAATTGCGCCGCTGACCTGACCCAGGCCAAGCCATGCGATAGCTGAAATGGCGACGATGGCGACCGAGAGCGAGGTAATAATTCGAATTGGTCGCGTCGCTTTCACAGGCGAAGACTACTTCAGCGATACGGTGGTGGGGTTATGACGACATCAGCAAACGAGTTATATGGCTCACCGAGGCGTGAAATCTCTGTAATCCTTCCTGTGCGTGATGAGGCGCTTCATTTGGCCGATGCTGTGAATGCGATTTTGTCCCAGGATTTTCACGGCTCACTCGAAGTTGTTCTGGCGATCGGCCCCTCACATGATGGGACCGAGGAGATTGCCCAGGCGCTGGCTCAGGCAGATACGCGTGTCGTCATCGTTCCGAATCCATCTGGACGCACGGCTGCGGGACTTAATCTTGCAATCAAAAAATCACAGTATTCAATTATTGTGCGCGTGGATGGCCACTCAGAGATTCCTCAGAATTACTTATCACTTGTACTTGAAATCCTCACACAAAGTGGTGCGGTAAATGTCGGCGGAGTCATGGCTGCATCGGGTAAGAGTTTATTTGAGCGCTCAGTCGCACGAGCGATGCGAAGTCCGCTTGGAGTTGGTGCATCGCGCTTTCACACTGGAGGTTTAGCTGCCTCTGTCGACACCGTTTATTTAGGCGCTTTTAGAAAAGAGGCTCTACTTGCAGTTGGTGGTTTTGATGAGCGCTTCACTCGCGCACAGGATTGGGAGTTAAATTTTCGTTTGCGTGCAGCCGGAGGTGTTGTCTATTTTGATCCACGGTTGGTTGTTACATACCGTCCGCGCGCAAGCGTGAGTGCTCTTGCGCGCCAGTACTTTGAGTATGGGCGCTGGCGTCGAGTAGTTTCACGTCGCCATGAAGGAACGATTAACTATCGCTACCTCGCTCCACCTTTTACTGTATTCGTGACATTAATTTCGATAATTCTCGGAATTGCGATATCGACTATCTTTCTTTTACCGGCCCTCGTCTACGGGATGTTTATTCTTTTGGCATCGTATGTAATAGGTAAATCTTTAGGGGAAGTAGTGTGCCTACCGCTGATTCTTCTGACGATGCATATGAGCTGGGGGACGGGCTTCCTTACCTCGCCCAAGTCGCTTGCACCGTAAGGTAGCCTTGCGACCATGAGCGCACCGTTGCAGGTTTACGAGCCATTTAAGGCGGGTCTGCCACCATTAACTCGCTACTGGAAATCGCTCTGGTCTCGCCGCACCTTTATCTCTGAGTATTCACGCTCAGAACTTCGCGAGCAACACTTTGACTCAGTCTTTGGTCAGCTGTGGTTGGTATTGAACCCACTTCTTCTCTCAGCTGTGTATTTTCTGTTGATTGTCATTATCGGGGGCTCATCAGACAGCATTCGCTATGCCCATTTGACTGCCACGCTATTTCTTTTTTACCTTGTAGCCAACTCTCTTACAGGCGGCGTTAAATCAATCACCGCGGGCCAACGACTCATTCTAAATACGGCCTTTCCAAGGATCATGCTGCCAATATCTGCAGTTGTTATCGCAATATTTAAATTTCTCCCAACGCTCTTTATCTTTATCGTCATTCGCACTCTTGTTGGCCTGCCTTTTTCCTGGCAAATGCTCTGGGCCTTTCCAGTTCTGCTCATTGGAATGTTATTGGCTCTTGGATTGGCGATTACAATTTCATGCATCAATGTCTACTTCCGGGATATTTCTAGTTTTCTCCCATATTTAACGCGCACACTTTTATATCTCTCACCGATTCTCTACGAAGCATCAGCACTCAAGCCACAGTTATTGGCGATAGAGGTTGTTAACCCACTCTTTCCACTACTTGATAGTTGGTCCCGAGCCATTGTGCATGGAGAAGCTCCGCATACCTCAAGCATGTTAGCGGCTTTGGCATGGGCAGTTGGGATTCTATTAATTGGAACTTACTTCTTCCTATCAAGGGAGCGTGAATTTGCCGTCCGTCTCTAACCCTCACAAGACCAATGAGATCGCAGTTTCAGTTCGCGGTCTAGGTCTTACATATACAACTGCAATCGATCGCAGGCCAACATTAAAAGCTCGAGCTAAATCTTTAGGACGTGGAACAAAACAGACAAGAGTGATCCGCGCTCTCGATAATGTCGATCTAGATGTTGAATACGGTCATGTCTTAGGCGTCATCGGAACAAATGGCGCAGGTAAATCCTCAATGATGCGCGTGATTGCTGGAATCATTCCACCATCACAAGGTCGCGTCGAAGTCTTTGGCAGCGTCAGCACGTTATTAGCATTAGGAGTTGGCTTTAATCCATCAATGTCCGGTCGCGACAATGTATTTCTAGGTGGGCTGGCCGCGGGAATGTCACGCGATGAAATAGAGAGCCACTTTCAAGAGATTGCAGACTTCTCCGAACTTGGAGATGCCATCGATGCACCAATGCGAACATACTCATCCGGCATGTTCTCTCGTCTTGCCTTTTCAGTAGCGGCAACCGTACGCCCGGATATATTAATTGTTGATGAGGCGCTGAGCACGGGGGATGCCAAATTTAAGGAGAAATCACTCAATCGCATCAAAGAGTTGCGAAGTGATGACCGAGCACTGATTCTTGTCAGCCATGCGATGGCAACGCTGCGCGAAGTCTGTAATGACGTTGCATGGCTGCATAAAGGCAGATTAGTTCAACGAGGCGAACCACATGCCACGATTAGTGCCTACCAAGAGTTTTTGCAGGTCGGAAAGAGCGCAGCCATCGATGAGGATGTCTAGAAAGTTTTTCGCATTACTTTTATTTCTTTCGTCTCTTACGACACCAGCATCTGCCCTAGATACCCCCACCGAATTCTCATTCCATGGATCAGGTTACGGTCATGGTGTCGGACTTTCGCAGATGGGTGCACGATTCATGGCCTTGTCTGGTCAAACGTCAGAGCAAATTCTGAAGTATTTCTATAAGGATGTTGCAATTGAAACACTCGATGACTCTAAGATTCTGCGAGTAAATATCGGGCACCTGCTCTCTTCGGCAAAGATTTCAACGACTTTAAAAACCTCGCCCTTACAAATTAGCCAGGGCGAAGTTGATAGCCAAAGTACTGAATCTGTATTTTCTATCGCTGACTCCATATCATTTTCAATTATTGGTTCAACAGTGAGTCCTCGAATAACCGTTGGGAAAATCTCCCAGCTGCTCCCAAGAAGTAGAGTTTTTACAATCCGCTGGAGTGGTACTAGATATCTGGAAGGCCCTGACACCGTTGTTTCAGTAGCTCACACCGGCCTAACGCAGAAATATCGATATGGGCAGATTCACGTTAAGGCGGTAAAGAGCGCCTCTGGTTACCGACTTGAGCTTACTAACACGGTTCGCCTTGCCGATGAGTATTTGTGGGGAGTGAGTGAAATGCCTTCTTATTGGCCACTTGCGGCGATCGAAGCTCAAGCAATCGCCTCAAGAACATATGCGCTAAGCAAGGCGGGAATTTATCGAAAAGCCTGCGATTGCGATCTATATGGCGAAATATCTGATCAAACCTTTTTGGGATATGCAAAGGAGATTGAAAAGAAATTCGGTGCAATTTGGAAAGAGACCATCACTCGAACAGCTGGATTAACGATTACCCAAGCCGGCATACCAATTACCGCCTATTTCTTCTCATCATCTGGAGGAAAGAGTGAGTTAGCTTTAAATGCTTGGGGCAGTTCTCGCAGCTATACACAGATTGTTGAAGATCCGGGCTCCCTAGATCTAACGTTGAATCCACGTTTTGTCAGTTGGGATCGCAAAGTCCCGCAAAGCATTATTGCTGCCGCTTTTCTCTTGCCGGATGTTATTACTTTAGAGATTTTAAGTAGAAATGAGAGCGGAACCGTCGCTCAAATTCAAGCGACTTCAAGCGGCGGCGTAAGCGTGATTTTGCGTGGTGAGACATTTAGAAGTCGAACCAAGATACCTTCTGCCTATTTTGATTTAGTTAGCGTGCAGAATTGAATTAAGGCCACCCCATGAACCGGTTCGACTTACCACTTCAAGGGCTCCATCTAAGGAGTTACGGCGAAATAGAAGATCGTTAGCACCTGATAGCGCCGAAGCCTTTACGATTTCTCCATCTGGCAAACGAATTTTTGAAGCGGCGGTGATGTAGGCACCTGCTTCAATAATGCAATTACTGCCGAGTGAAATACCACAACCAGAGTTAGCACCCAAAAGAGTTTTTTCTCCGATTGAAATAACCTCTTTACCGCCACCGCTAAGCGTTCCCATGATGGATGCGCCGCCACCAACATCGGTGCCATCACCAACAACAACGCCGGCTGAGATGCGGCCTTCAACCATGGAACTACCTAGAGTTCCAGCGTTAAAATTAACAAAACCTTCGTGCATGACCGTTGTTCCAGATGCAAGGTGGGCACCTAAGCGAACGCGATCAGCATCAGCGATGCGCACCCCACTAGGAACAACATAATCCACCATTCGCGGGAACTTATCGATCGAGAAAACAGTTATATGGCCGTGAGCTGCCTTCAGACGTGCACGCGTGAGCTCGAAATTTTCAACTGCACACGGGCCGACCGATGTCCAAACAACATTGGTAAGCAGACCAAAGATCCCATCAAGATTTGCTCCATGAGGCTTTACTAAGCGATGCGATAAGAGATGAAGTCTCAGATATGCATCCAAGGCCGAGGTTGGCGGCAGTGAGATATCGATTTCAATGCTTGCGATTTCGCGGCTAATGTCGCGAGCTTCATCAATGCCAACAAGTGCTCGCAACTCTGGTGCAATCTCGGGATTGAGCGATGAAAGCACTGGCGACGGAAACCAAGCGTCCAGCAGCTTGCCGTTAGACATTGTTGTTATCGCGTGGCCAGATGCAATGGTCGTCATGTCCTAAGCCTAACCCCTATTCTTTCAGGCATGCGCATCGCGGTATTTTGTTCTTCATCTCCAACCATTGACCCAAAATATGTTGATTTAGCCTATGAACTTGGCGAAGGCATCGGGTCGAGTTCATGGGAGCTCGTCACTGGCGGCGGCCATATCTCCATGATGGGGGCGGTATCGCGTGGAGCACGCGCAGCCAATGGGAGAACCGTGGGTGTGATTCCTCAGGCACTGGTTGATATTGAGTTTGCCGATCATGAGAATGACGAGCTTCATATTGTAGAGACGATGGGCGAGCGCAAAGCGATGATCACAGATATTTCAGATGCATTCATAACTTTGCCTGGTGGTGCCGGGACCCTCGAAGAGTTTTTTGAAATTTGGGTAGGGCGTTATTTAAAGTTTCATAATAAGCCAATCGTGATTCTTGATCCCTTTGGAATCTATTCGCCACTGCACGAGTTAATAGCACACCTAGAGACCGAGAATTTTATCAAACCAGGAATGCGTGAATTAATATCGTGGACAACGACAGTTAAAGATGCGCTTGCGGCATGTAAGAAATGACGAGTAATCACTTAGCAATATCACTTGAGATAGAAGCACCAATACAAAAGGTTTGGGAAGAATTAGCAAATTGGGAAAAACAAAGTGACTGGATGCTTCAAACTAGAGTCTGGGTAACTTCCAAAATTCAAAGCGGAGTCGGAACACAAATAAGCGCGCTCACCGGAATTAAATCATTCGGAATTTTAGACACCATGGAAGTAACCAACTGGCAGCCCCCGCATATCTGCGATGTTATTCATACTGGCCGAGTTATTAGGGGCACAGGCCGATTTGAATTAACAGCAATCGATGCAGTGCGCACTCGTTTTGATTGGTCGGAAGAAGTCATAGCCCCACGCGCCCTCTTTATCCTTATGGTGCCGGGGCTATACGTTGGGGTCCGTATTTCTCTGGCCCGATTTGCGCGCTCACTTCGCTGAGTTCGAAATAGGGCCGTCCCCTGACCTTTGACGGGTAGCCTTAGTCCCATGAGTGAGCCCACGACTTTGGCAGAGGTTCTCGCCGCCCTGCCAGAAGAGGAGCGCTTCATCTTGACGATGCATTATCTGCGATCCATGTCCCCGGTCGACATCGCCCAGAGCCTTTCAGTACCTGTTCGCTCGGTAGAGGTGGTAATCGCCTCAGGAAGGGCGCGACTTAGCGCGCATTTAGGCCTGTAGGCACGATTTCCCACAGATGGACTTAGTGCGAGATACTTCTCCTCTTGCATTCCCCATCTAAATTCTTAAGAGGAGTCTCCATATGGCAGCCATGAAACCCCGCACAGGCGATGGCCCAATGGAGGTAACCAAGGAGGCTCGATCTTTGGTCATGCGAATCCCTCTCGAGGGCGGCGGGCGCCTAGTAGTTGAGCTCAACCCAGAGGAAGCAAATAATCTCAGCGCCGCTCTTCATGCCGCGGTCGCTCTCGTTAAGAAGTAAAGGCACCTCAGGCGATAGCCTTTAACGCATGTCTTCCACTCTTGCCAGCGCACCTGTAAAACTCGCAGCAGCTACTTCTGCCGATGTTATTGCCGTGGCTTTTGCTAGTAACGGTGCTGGAAGTTTTGGCTTTCAAGCGCCGGGAACAATCATCAACGATATCCAGAGCTGCTTTGATATTGATTTAGTTGATGAACTCTCATTCTTTTCACCAAGTGGTAAAGCCGGTGAAATATTTGAGATTCCGGTAAGTGCAGAAAATTGTGCGACAGAACGTATCTACTTAACTGCAATCGGAGACGCATCCACCCAATCCTTTCGTATTGCAGCAACTGCCATTGCTCGAAAAGTTCGTGGCAAGAATGTGACGGTTTATTCGGCATGCGCGGTTAAGAATCCTGATATCGCCGCACATGCGACTTCACTTACAATGGGTGCTTATCTTTGGAGCTTAAAGAGCGGAAAGCCCGCCGGTGTTCCAAACTTTCTTGTGGCAAGTGATGATAAGGAGATTGTAAATGCTGCTTCTATTCTTGCGAAAGCGATTACGCGCGCTCGCGATTTGGTCCATACGCCTTCTAATATTAAGACTCCTGAATGGATGGCTACGCAAGCGCAAGCCTTCGCACAAACCAATGGATTAACAGTAAATGTCCTTAAAGGCAAAGAGCTTAAAGAGTTTGGTGGATTGCGTGCGGTAGGTAACTCTTCTCCAAAGCCAGGCCCTCGCTTTATCGAAGTTTCTTATGTTCCCAAGAATAAGAAGAGCGCCCACGGGGCGTTACCGCACGTTGTTTTAGTCGGCAAGGGCATCACTTTTGATACCGGTGGTATCTCCCTCAAGCGACCATACGATTTGATGATTCCAATGAAATCAGACATGGCGGGAGCGGCCGCGATTCTTGCAACACTGACAGCCCTTGAAGAGCTACAACCTAATGTGAGAGTTACTGCACTAATGATGTGTGCAGAAAATGCGTTCTCTGGCACTGCTCAGCGCCCGAGTGATGTCATTAAACAATATGGCGGAACAACTGTAGAAGTCATTGATACCGATGCCGAAGGCCGTTTAGTCCTAGCCGATGGCTTAGCTTATGCCGATATTAATTTGGATCCGGATTATTTAATTGATATCGCAACTTTGACTGGAGCGGCCACAGAAGGCCTTGGTCGACAATATGCAGCGATGTATACACGAGATGACAAGTTAGCCGCCGAATTTGAAAGGGCAGGTGCTGATTCAGGTGATCGTGTCTGGAGAATGCCTTTGATCGATGACTACAAAGGTGCCCTTCACAGTGATGTAGCAGATTTTAATCACGTCGCCCATGGAGAGAATTTCTCGGCCAAGTCTGTTGTTGCCGCACTATTTCTTGAACACTTCGCGGGCAATCGCCGCTGGCTACATCTAGATATTGCAGGAACTGGCCGAAGCGATGTTGATGCGGGGGAAAACCCAAAGGGTGGCACTGGCTATGGTGTTCGCTTATTAACGCAGTGGATCGTCTCACTTAAATGAAGACTGATCCACATTCATATGCAGAAAACTTTATTCCCGAAGATCACTTCAAGTCACAAGCGCGTGCACGCGGAATTGAGCTTGGCGCAGTCGATGTAACTCCCGGCGTTGGTGCTTACCTTCGACACTTAGCCTTTACGTTATCTGCCCAGTCAGTTGTTGAGGTCGGAACGGGCTCAGGTGTTGGAAGCCTATGGCTACTCGATGGAATGCATGCAACTGGAACACTGACCTCTATTGACGATGAGATGGAACATACGCGTATAGCAAAGATGGCCTTTAGCGATGCTGACATTGCTCAAACTCGATATCGCCTCATTACCAACTCTGTTCTTGATGTGATTTCGAAACTCACCGATCGTGCATATGACCTTGTTGTGCTGCGCCATAATCCAGAGGATTTAGCCTTTGTTATTGGTGAGGCCCATCGCATCTTGCGAAGCGGCGGAACACTTGTTATTGATAACTTTTTCGGTGGCTCCAAAGTCTGTGACCCTACCCAACGCGATGCTAAGACAGTATCGCTTCGCGATGCTGGGAAAATAGTGAAGAATGACACAGAGAATTGGGTGAGTACCTTGATTCCAGCCGGTGATGGATTGTTAGTTGCGACCAAGTTGTAGCAGAATAAAACCATGATCTTTCCTCGAAAGAAAAATACAGAGTTCGCACCCGCTTGGTGGGAGAGCTCCCACTCACGTAGAAATTCACGCGGGAATATTGTCCTAGTTGCACTTCTTGCTGGAAGCATAGGTGGCTTACTCGGTGCAAATGCAACGGATGGCAATATATTTAGGCAGGCAAATTTAGTCTCGTCTTCAAGTGTTATAGAGCGAGCTCCAGACTCTGTTGCCGGTATCGCAGCACGGGTTCTTCCATCTGTAGTTTCAATTTCTACACGAACCAGTAATGGGGGCGGCACGGGCTCTGGATTTGTAATCGATAGCAGTGGATACATTTTGACGAATAACCATGTCATTGCATTGTTTGCTCAATCGGGAGGCTCATTGCGCGT
>WLHG01000049.1 GCA_009702845.1 Actinomycetota bacterium | reverse complement strand
CTCCCCAACGATTACTGCATTAAAGTCGAGCGGTTTTTTCACAACAATAACTATGCCAGCACCAACTTTCTCAGGACCTGGCTGGTCAACGCTTTTGACCGGTTCAACTCACGAAGAGCATGGCGTGAGTGATAACTCCTTTATTGGGCATAAGTTGCATCATCGCCCGGATTTACTATCTCGTGCCTTTTATAACGACCAAACCACGACAACCTTCGCTGCCGCTGGTTGGCCAGCTTTAGTTGATCCAGCTGGCCATGGTCCAGTCATTCATGAGCGCCGTGAACAACAACTGGCATTTGTGCACCGTGTAATTGCGCGCGATGGCGAAATGTATGGATATGACGTTATCGATGCCGAAGTTCATGAGGCGGCCATATATGCCATTGAAAACAAGGGTCCTGATGTTTCATTTGTTTATTTCTGCGGCGTTGATGAGGCTGGTCATATTTTTGATTCCACTGGTCCCGAATATAAAGCTGCAATTACAAAAATAGATGCCTACGTTGCGAGCATGATTGCAGCGGTAGAGGCTCGCGCGTCTGCAGATGAACCGTGGTTAGTTGTGATTACTACCGATCATGGCCATCGTGCTGAAGGTGGTCATGGTGGAGATACTCCAGCAGAGCGTGCCTCATTTGTAATCGCACAAGGTTATGGACGCGCAAATCCAGCGTGGCCACAAGAGTTTGGCGCCCACGAGCTGACACCATTGATATTGGCAGAACGGCTCTAAGCACAATGAATTTTAATAAAGTAATTCTTTACTATGGATTCGCCCCAATTTCAGATCCAGAGGCCGTTAAGTTATGGCAAAAAACACTCTGCGAATCACTCAATATCAAGGGACGCATTCTCATTTCTCCACATGGAATTAATGGCACGCTTGGTGGCAATATGGATGATGTCAAAAAGTACATCAAAAACACTCGCCAATACCCAGGCTTTAAAAAGATTGATTTCAAATGGTCTGAAGGAACAGGCAATGACTTCCCGAAGCTAAAAATCAAAATAAGAGATGAGTTAGTGGCCTTTGGTAATCCCGGTGAGATTCAAGTCGATGAAAATGGCGTCATCGGAGGCGGGGTTCACCTTCGGCCTGAGGAAGTTAATAAATTAGTTGAAGAGCGCGGTGATGATGTCTTCTTCTTCGATGGCCGTAATTCATTTGAAGCTAAAATTGGTAAATTCAAGAACGCAGTAGTTCCCGATGTCACTACCTCACATGACTTTGTTAAAGAGATCGAAAGTGGCAAGTACGACCATATGAAAGATAAGCCAATCGTGACTTACTGCACCGGCGGCATTCGCTGTGAAATTCTCTCAGTGGTAATGAAAAATCGTGGCTTCAAAGAGGTCTATCAAGTTAAAGGCGGCATTGTTCGCTATGGAAACGCCTTTGGCGACGACGGCCTGTGGGAGGGATCCCTCTATACATTTGATGATCGCTTGACCATCGATTTTAGCGATCACACTAAATTAATTGGGCAGTGCGCTCACTGCAACGGCCCGACCAAAGAGTTTAGAAACTGCCAAAAAGCTGAGTGTCACCAGTTGGTTTTGCTATGTGATTCCTGTTATGACTCGCATTTAGATCGCCCTTGCAAGCATGATCGCGAAATCAAGCGCGACCGCGAACTTATTGGCTAGTGCGTTAGCGTTACTTTCGACAGACCAACAGGTGCATCTGGGTCAAAGCCTGATGCCACTGCAAACTCCATTGCAAAGCGCTGCAAAACCATAGCATCGACTAATGTCGAAGTAATCTCATCATCACATTGAGATCCGGGGATTACAACATCATCGCCACTTGGAGCCCCACCATTGCCGATCCAAAATATTCGATGTGAAGTTGTGCGGATTTTTGTCGTAGCTTCGAGAATTGATTCAGCAGGCATATGGTTCGGCGCAACAATGAAGACCTGCGTTTGCTCAGTTAATGCAGAGATTGGACCATGAAGATAATCTGCCGTCGATAGGCCCTGTACCGAGATTTTGCAGGTTTCTTGAATCTTTAGCGCTGCCTCACGTGCATTGGGATATGCAAATCCACGGCCTAGGATCACAATTTCATGGTTGCGATCTGTTTGCTGTACGGCGGCAGTTACCAAATTACTAATTGCGCCAATTCGGGTGGCTTCACTAATTATCTGCGCCGCATTGACGGTTTTATTACTCCAGGCTGCTACAAGAAGATATGAAATCAACAACTGTGCGTTATAGGACTTTGTTGCTGCAACTGCATACTCTGGACCGGCGAGCAGTGGAAAATGGTGGTGAGCAATTGTGGCCAGGGGCGATTGGGCATCATTAGTAATAGCAATTAGATATGCATCTGCAGCTCGCGCTGCCGTTGCAAAATGAACTAGATCTGGTGATTGACCACTTTGGCTGATTGCAATAACTAATGTGTTGGCATATTTAAGCTCAGATTTATAGACGGTGACTGATGAGGGCGAAGTAAGTCCAACAGGTAGCCCAATCTGGGTTTCAATTAAGTACTTTAAGTAATGCGCAGCATTATCTGAGGTGCCACGTGCCAAAATTAATATCGATTGGATCTTCTCGGTGTTGAGAATATTCTTGACCGAATCAAAGCCTGTTAAATCACTTAAAATCTTAGAAAAGACGGCAGGGGTCTCTGCGATCTCTGAGGACATTACTGAACCAAATTGCTTCATGTTCCTATCTTCCCACATGAATTTAAACTATTCTGACGCCTATGGTGCTCTCGGTCGATTTAGGTCAATCTGGCAGCCGTATTCGCATGGGTGATACTTCGATAAATTCGACTAGAGGTAAGTTAGCTGGCGAGCACCCACTTTCTGCGCTTCGATCAATCTTTGAATCTTCTGCGAAATTGTCATCGGATGTTGTCTCGCTCTCCTGTACTGGTTTCAATGGAATTGTCTCTGACCCCGAACCATACGGTGCGCTCTGCAATGAATTCTTTGGTGCAACCAAGACGGCTCTGATCGACGATGGTTTAGCTGGATTTATTGGCGCACTTCATGGACGTAACGGAGTTGTTTTATCCATCGGCGGAGGTGTTGTATCTGTTGGTGGTCGCGATGGAGTTTTTGCACATCGCGATGGACTTGGTAGCACTTTCGGTGATGAAGGCAGTGGGTTTTGGCTTGGAAAGTTAGGAATCACAAAGGCCTTAGCGGCAAGACAAGGGCGCAGTAGCGATATCGACATGATTGCAACATTTAAATCACAGCTCGCCGCTTTTGATGAACTCGAATCTAAGAACGGTACAGATGCTGCCACGCTTGCAATTTCATCGGCACAAACACTCTTAGATGCAGCCGATAATGGAGTGGCAACTGCAATAGATATCCGCAATGAGGGTGCGAATTTACTGGCGCAAACCGTCATTGCAACTTGGTTAGGAACGGGCGGTACAAGGGACGGCGTACTTGAGATTGCAATTCAAGGTGGAGCATCGCGGAATGAAAACTACGTTAAAGCTATCCAGACTTGTATCGCTTTAGAACTACCACACGCGAAGTTTGCCAGTGCAGAGGGAGATAACTTAGATGGAGCGAAATGGATTGGCGAAAACATGTTAATCGACTCCCCTCCACTACTCAGATGGAGTCATCAGTAGGAAGCTTTATAGGTTGCCAACACCATAAATACGACTTGGTAATCCGCTTAAGCCGCTTCCTTCTAAGGCAAGTACCATCCCATTCAGATGTGAATCATTCGGATCATCGATATCTTGCGCCGCCGAGGTCACAACGAGTGTCGTTCCATCTTCTCCTGCAAATGTGCATGAGGTCGGACGCTTAACGGGAAGTTGAATCTCTTCGATTTTTCTGCCCTCGGGAGAGAAAACCTCTAAGCGTGAACCATCCCACAAGGCGACCACGAGATATCCATCGTGCGTAATGCTCATTCCATCTGGGGTTCCTTGTGAGGGCTCAAAAGTTAAAAATGTGGATTCATTCGACAGGGCCCCTGTTTCTAGGTTGAAATCAAAACGCTTCATAACTCCTGGAATGCTGTCGATATGATAAAAAAACTGGTTATCGGGAGACCAGGCCAAACCATTTGAGAGTGTTAAATTCCCTAACACTTTTCGGTAGCTCCCATCAATGTCGAGAAGGAAGAGACTGCCGCTATTGGGAGTTAAATCTAATGCCATGCTTCCCGCCCAAAAGCGACCTGCTGCATCTACCTTTCCATCGTTAAATCGCATTGTCTCGTCAAGAAAAGTGTGCACGGGTGAAAATTCTCCGTTAACACCAATCTTTGCAAATCCATCGCCAGTTGCAGCGATATAGCCGCCATCTGATCTTTCGGCAATTGCGCAGATAGGGGTTGCAAAACTAAATGTCTGCGATTGACCAGTATCGAAATCTGATTTATGAACTCTCTGTCTTCCAATATCAACCCAAGTTATTTTATTCGTAACCGGATTCCAGATCGGACCTTCCGCCAAATCTGATACGGCCTCAGAAATTGTTCTAATATTCATAATTAAGAATCCCTTGGATCAATATGAACTTTTGGACCATCACCAGCGCCGAGCCCCGGTGAATCAACGACAAATGCTCTCATGAGAACGCTTATGCTAGACGGACTCTTCATCGAAAGGCTAGACTCGCCACACTTTCATCTTCAAATCAAAGGAGCACTTTCTTGCGAAGCGCGCACTGGTACGGCGGAGATTCTCGTGATGCTTATATACACCGTGCATGGATGCGAAGAGGCAATCCAAATTCCTCCTTCGATGGCCGGCCTCAAATCGCAATCATCAATACCGCTTCAGATTTAGCTCCATGTAACTCGCACTTAGATGAGATTGCACAAAGTGTAAAAAATGGTGTGTGGGAGGCCGGTGGCGTTCCTCTTAATCTACCGATGCTCTCACTCGGTGAAACTTTGGTTAGGCCAACAGCGATGCTGTGGCGCAATATGGTCGCGATGGCAACTGAAGAGTTAATGCGAGCAAATCCGATTGATGGGGCGATTCTCCTCGGCGGCTGCGATAAAACAATTCCAGCACTTCTAATGGGAGCGGCCTCTGTTGATCTTCCATCGCTGGTAATTCCTGGTGGTCCGATGCTCACGGGTACCTTTCAAGGAAATCCCCTTGGCTGCGGAACCGATGTTTGGCGCTTGAGCGAAGAGGTGCGTGCAGGTCTGCTCAGTAATGCGAAGTTTTTAAACTCAGAGTCCTCAATGATTCGAAGTCGCGGACATTGCAACACGATGGGAACGGCTTCGACGATGGGCCTTATGGCCGAGGCTCTCGGAATGACTATGCCAGAAATTGCTGGCATCCCGGCAGCTGACTCACGATTACTTGAAGCATCGCACAACTCTGGTCGTCATATTGTCGAAATGGTTAAGCGCGATCTCAAGCCAAGTCAGATCATGACTAAGGCCTCTTTTGAAAATGCAATTGTTGCCTTAGCGGCAATTGGTGGCTCTACTAACGCCGTGGTTCATCTCTTAGCAATTGCAGGTCGATTAGGCGTTGACCTAACCCTTGATGACTTTGATGCAATTGGATCGAGAATTCCCTTAATCGTAAATCTGCAGCCATCTGGAAAGTATCTGATGGAGGATTTCCACCGTGCCGGCGGATTACATGCAGTGTTTCGCCAACTTGAGGCATCGCTCAATCCAGCGGCAATTAACGTAACTGGTGACTCACTTGTTGCCACTCTGGGCGAAGGCACTATCTACGACGCAGATGTAATCAGAACTCGAGAGAATCCGCTTCAAGTAGAGGCTGGAATCGCGGTACTTCGTGGGAATTTAGCCCCACTTGGAGCCGTGATAAAACCCTCGGCTGCAAGTCCACATCTTTTAAAACATACCGGCCCCGCAGTTGTCTTTGAAAGTGTCGAAGATTTTCATGAACGAATCGATAATGATGATCTAGAAGTAACCGAAGATAGTGTCCTTGTGCTTCGTGGATGCGGTCCAAAGGGCTATCCAGGAATGCCTGAAGTTGCAAACATGCAGCTTCCACGCAAAATTCTGGCTAAAGGAGTTACGGATATGGTCCGTATCTGTGATGGTCGAATGAGTGGAACAGCTTACGGAACCGTAGTTTTGCATGTTGCCCCTGAATCGGCAGCGGGAGGACCACTCGGGATAATCCAAACTGGCGACATAATCGAGTTAGATGTATTTGCAAGAACCATAAACGTGAAATTAACCGATGAAGAGATTAGCAAACGAACGCCATCAACTAAGTCCAAAGATGCTTACGCCAATCCGTCTCGTGGTTGGCAGCGAATGTATATAGATCACGTTATGCAATCAGATAAAGGTGCAGATTTAGATTTCTTACTTGGATCAAGCGGTCCAGCCGTAACCCGTGAGTCACATTAACTCTCAGAGATAGATTTCTAAAAATGTCTATCAGGCAGTCGAAAGGGTGGGTTGCACTTCTTGCAACAATCATCGGATTAGGCTTTGGTGGCTACATATTTGTTAATCGAGCCGTCACAACGCAGGTTTATGTTACGAACTGTGGAATTTTAGATTACAAGCCAACGGCAATGCTCAAGTTTTGTGGCGATACCAGCGTAGGAATCGACAAAATCACGTGGCTCTCGTGGAGCGCCAAGGGTGCATCAGGTGAAGGTATCTATCAAATTAATGACTGCGAGCCGAGCTGTGATGCTGGAAAACTTCACTATGCCGAAGTTGAGATTACTGTAAGCAAAGCCAAGACTATCGATGGAAAGCAGGCGCTAACTTTCATTTCGATTACCACTAAGGATGGGAAGATGCTTCCACTTAGCCAATCACCCATCGATGAGTGGCCCCTTGAACTAGCGGGTTAAATAAGGCCGAATTCGCTGGCCTTTGAAATCAGCTCTTCTCGCACACTTGGATGCGCCGCGTTATGAATAATATTTATCGCTTGATCATTCTGCGAATGTCCGAAGCAGGCAGCTACGCCCTGTTCGGTGACGACATAGGAGTGTTGAAAGTGCGTGACATTGCTTTGTAATCTCGGCACAATCGTGGAGACATCGGCCTTCGGATGCCATGAGGGCAAGGCTACAAATGACTGACCACCACGGCTATGCAGCGCACCGACTATGAAATCGGTAGAGCCACCAAAGCCACTATAGATTTTACCTCGAACGTGACTGGCGTTTGCTTGATCAAATAGATCGACTTCTAAAGCGCTATTAATTGATGTCATCTTGGCTTGGCGCGCTATTTGCGATGGGTCATTTGTGCGCTCGGTCCTTAGCATTCGCACCTTCTTGTTTAAATCCAACCATTGGTATAACTCATTGCTTCCGAATACAAAGGATGCGGTAATGAGAACCTCCTCATCGAGAGTTCCGACTCTGCT
>WLHG01000048.1 GCA_009702845.1 Actinomycetota bacterium | reverse complement strand
CACTTGGGATCCATCTTTATACCGAGTTTGGTTGCAATAGTTTTTAGTTCAGCAATCGGCGTTAGAGCAGTAACACTTTGACCAACACCTTCGGAAATAGCATCGTATAGGGATATTTCGCGCCAATTTCCGCCTAAATCAGCTTGGCGCCCATCGTGATGAGTAACGATGTGCGAACCCGCAACTGCCATTGCTGCATTTTGAACAAGCCTGCGAGTTAACTCGGCAATTGATTTCCAGTCGCCATAGGCCTGATAACTTTCGATCATTGCAAATTCAGGTGAGTGTGAAGAATCCGCGCCTTCATTACGGAAGTTACGGTTAATTTCAAATACCCGCTCAATACCACCGACTACGCAACGCTTTAAAAACAGCTCTGGGGCGATACGTAGGTAGAGATCCATATCGTATGCATTTGAAAAGGATTTGAATGGGCGCGCTGTCGCGCCACCATGCATAACTTGCAGCATTGGAGTTTCAACTTCAATGAAATTATCCTTAGCAAAAGTATCGCGTAAAGAACTCATGACCGCGGGACGTAATCGAGCATTAGCGCGGGCTTCTGGGCGAACAATTAAATCAACGTAGCGCATACGGACGCGAGTTTCCTCAGACATTGGCTTGTGATCATTTGGCAAAGGACGAAGTGATTTAGAAGCCAACTTCCATGAAGAGGCCAGAATTGAAAGTTCGCCGCGCTTGGATGTAATGATTTCGCCAGTGACAGAGACAATGTCGCCTAAATCAATATCAGATTTCCAAGAATCAATAGAGTCTTGACCAACTTTATCAAGTGAAAACATCGCTTGAAGCTCAGTGCCATCGCCTTCGCGCAGAGTTGCAAAGCAGAGTTTGCCAGTATCGCGCTTGAAAATTATGCGACCAGTAAGGCTTTCAATAGATCCAGTTGCGACATCTATATCTAAGCCAGCATGGAGTTGACGAACCTCAAGAAGGGATTTAGTGCGTGGCACTGCAACTGGATATGGCTCTACTCCGCTTTCGATGAGGGCGGCCCGTTTTTCACGCCGAATTCTCAGCTGCTCAGGCAAATCCTCTTCGATGGCCGGGGTTTCATTGCTCATAATGGAGTGGAGTCTAACGGTTCAAGCATTTCGTTCGTGAATTAAGCGAAGGCCAATCAGCGTTAAATCTGGTTCGTGATCAGTAATTGTTTCAGAGACCCCAATAATCAGCGGTGCTAATCCGCCTGTGGCAATAACTTTGGGGGAGCCTGAATAGGACTCAGCCAACTCGGCCGTAATGCGATCAACTAAGCCATCGACTTGGCCAGCAAAACCGAAAATTGTCCCAGACTGAAGTGCCTCGACAGTATTTTTTCCAATTACATTCTTAGGTCTAACTAACTCAATTTTGCGTAACTGCGCAGCTCGGGCCGTCAACGCCTCTACTGAAATTTCAATTCCTGGGGCAAGTGCACCACCTAAGAACTCACCTTTTGGTGAAACAACATCTAGATTCGTTGACGTTCCGAAATCGACAACTATCGCTGGCCCGCCAAATAAAGTATGCGCGGCAAGGGTATTGACGATTCGATCTGCGCCAATTTCCTTAGGGTTATCCACTAATAGGGGCACGCCCGTCTTAACACCTGGCTCAACTATCGTTGTACGGACATCGGAAAAATAATCATTAATCATTCCGCGCAACTCGCGAAGTGTGGCTGGCACAGTTGAACATATTGATAAGCCACTGACTGTGTAATCCTCAACAAGGGATCGGTATTGCAGCCACAGTTCATCGGCCGTACTGCGTGGATCGGTCTTTACTCGCCATGAGCGAGCTAACTCTTCGCCGTCAAAAATACCTAAGACGGTGTTTGTATTACCTACATCGATAGTTAGCAGCATTAGGCACCCATTCGCATGTTATCTATGAGGCGCACGCCATCTATCCAGCCGGCAATGAGTGCGCGTTTATTTTTTGTTGTATCTGTTGCCAATGAAAAATCGTTTTCATCAATGATGGTTGCGTAATCTCGCTTGAAACCGGCATCGGTAGAAAGCGTCGTATCGATAATCTCTAAAGCAATAGCAACTGTCGGTGCTAATCGTGCTGCAGCCATCGCGCGATAAATCACATTTGCGCTCACTCGGCCCGCCTCAGTCAATCGAATATTACGTGAGGAAAATGCAAGGCCATCGAATTCGCGAACCGTTGGAACCCCAATAATTTCAACGCTACTTTTCAGCGCTCGAATAATCTGTAGCTGTTGAAAATCCTTCTCCCCAAATACAGCTGCCTCGGGTTTAACAATCTCAAACAGGCGATTGATAACGGTAACAACTCCATCGAAGTGACCAGGACGCGATGCTCCTTCATATAGATCGCCAATGGGCGATGCTTTTAACTTTGTAATCTCGCCTGGGTAAATCTCCTCGTAGTCCGGCATCCAAATTTCAGTAGCTCCAGCAAGTGTTGCTAATTGAATATCCCGCTCAGGGCTGCGCGGATATTTTGCAATATCTTCGGCGTTTTCAAACTGCAATGGGTTAATGAAAATACTGACTACAACTTCTTTGCTCATGCTGCGCGCACGCTTAATCAACGCTTGGTGACCCTTATGCAGGGCACCCATTGTTGGGACTAATACGCTCATAGGGCTCCAGTCCTTTCAGGTACCGGGCGAGGTAAATAAAGTTTACGCGCTTGGGGGCAATTGCGCCAAAAGTTGATCGATTCGGCCATGGGTAAGCAGTACCGCATCTGCATCAATCTCACTCCATGGCTCCAAAACAAATCTACGCTCATGAGCACGGGGGTGGGGCAGCTCCAACTCGGTGCTCTTACTCAGTAGGGCGCCGAATTGAATGAGATCTAAATCGATGGTTCGCGGCCCCCAGTGAACAAGACGTTCACGTCCCATACTCTTTTCAATCCCTTGTAGCAATGAAAGCAAATCTAATGCAGGGAGTTCGCTTTCAATTATGCAGACGGCATTTTCATAGTCAGCTTGCTCTGGCCCTCCTACGGGGGCAGTTGTGTAATATGAAGAAACTGCAATTACATCAGTGGCCTCTCGTAATAGTTCAACTGCAATATTTAAATTCTCGCGTGCATTGCCAATATTTGAACCGAGTGCAATTACCGCTCTCATCGCGTGCGCGTTATCTGCACTGCAATGTCTTTAAGCGTCGCAGTGACCGGTGCTTGCGGCTTATGTACGGTAACCGTTACTGAGTTAACTTTTAGATAATTATTTAATATTCGCTCGGCAATTCGTCCTGCCAGTTTTTCAATGAGCGATACGGGATCGGATGTGATCTCAACTACAACTAAATCTGTAATCTCTGCATAATTAACCGTGTCGCCAATCTCATCGCTCAATGAAGCAGCACGCAGATCGACGTCGAGTTCTAAATCGACAAAGAAATCCTGTCCATTAGTGCGCTCGTGTTCGAAGAGGCCGTGGTACCCAAAGCCGTGAATTCCTTCGAGCAGTATTCGATCGCTCATAAACTCAACATCTCTTTGTGGGCCTTCACAGAGTGAACTCTAACTCCCCAAATACCAGATGTAGAGAGGCGCTTAGTCAGCGCAATACTTGCCGCCTCGCGTCCATCTGGAGAATCTCCTCCTAGAAAACGTTTGCGCGAGCCACCTACTAATACGCGATGGCCGAGGGCCACAAACTCATCTATGTGATCAATAATCTCCCAATTGTGCGCAGCCTCTTTAGCAAAGCCAAGACCTGGATCAATTATTAAATTCTCCTTCGTTATTCCCGCATCGATCGCCGCTGAAATGCGTGCCTTGAGCTCTGAAATTACATCGGCTACAACATCTGTGTATATCGCCCTTGAATTCATGTCCTTTGATGCTCCACGCCAATGCATTGCAATATAAGGCGTTTTTACTGCCGCCACAGTTTCAAGCATTGCGGGATCGGCTAATCCACCACTGACATCGTTAACAATGTGAGCTCCGGCAGCTATTGCAGCTAGCGCGGTGCTGGCACGCATGGTGTCGATGCTTATGCGGACTCCATCTTTTGCTAACTCGGTAATAACTGGAATTACACGGGCCATCTCTTCATCTTCACTTACTCGTTCGGCTCCTGGGCGTGTTGATTCGCCGCCGATGTCAATAATGTCAACACCTTCGGCAATCATTTCACGAGCATGCCTTATAGCGCTCTCAAATGAGTTGTATCGCCCACCATCGGCAAATGAATCTGGAGTGATGTTGAGAATGCCCATGATTAGCATGGTTTTACCGATGAGTGATGAGACTAATTGCTTCTGCGCGCGTTGCTGCATTTAGTAGAGCACCACGTACTGCACTTGTCGTCGTGCGAGCTTGTGACTTCTTAACTCCACGCATCGACATGCATAAATGCTCGCAGTCAATAATAACAATTACACCTAGAGGATCAAGAATCTCTACTAATGCATCGGCGATCTGAGTCGTTAATCGCTCTTGCACTTGTGGGCGTTTAGCATAAACATCAACTAGCCGCGCTAGCTTTGAAAGACCGGTGATCTTTCCACGCGGAATATATCCGATATGAGCAACGCCATGGAAGGGAGTTAAATGATGTTCGCAGTGAGAAAAAACTTCAATATCCCTAACAATGACTAACTCTTCGTGTCCTATATCAAAAGTAGTTGTTAATACATCTTCGGGTGATTGCCAGAGGCCACCAAAATTCTCTTTCATTGCACGAGCAACTCGTGCTGGTGTCTCCTTTAAGCCATCGCGATCTGGGTCTTCGCCCAAGGCGAGTAGTAGTTCGCGGATGGCCCGTTCTGCGCGCTCTTGATCATAAGGAGCAGCTGCACGTCCGTCGGTAACCGATACTTTATTGATCGTCACTTTTTGCCTTCTTACGACGTGTAGGTTTCTTGACCTCTTCAATAACCACTGCACTGCGTGCTGGAACTTCAACGGGTGGCTGGTCCGAAGGAATTCGAGTTATAGAGCCAGTCCAAGCGGGCCGTGCCGTTACAGACTTAACTTTCTTAAAGATTTCTGCAATTTCATCCTTATTAAGAGTCTCTTTGTCGAGCAGCACTAAGACCATTTCATCCAAGATTGTGCGGTTAGCCACCAAGATATCAAAGGCCTCTTGATGAGCATTCTCAATGAGCTTACGGATTTCGCGATCAACTACTCCTGCAATGCTTTCAGAATAATCACGTTGGTGGGCATAGTCACGTCCCATAAATGGAGCATCGCTGTTAGCGCCTAACTTAATAGCGCCAATGGCTTCAGTCATTCCATATTGAGTAACCATTGCGCGTGCAAGGGCCGTTGCCTTTTCAATATCATTAGATGCACCTGTTGATGGGTCATGAAAAATTAACTCTTCAGCCGCGCGCCCACCCAATGAATACGCCAACTGATCTAGAAGTTGATTACGTGTCGTTGAATAGCGATCCTCATCGGGAAGAACCATTGTGTATCCGAGTGCGCGACCGCGTGGCATGATCGTAATCTTATGAACGGGATCCGTATGTGGAAGTGCATGTGCAACGAGTGCATGACCGGCCTCGTGATATGCCGTCACTCGGCGCTCATCATCACTCATAATCCGTGATTTACGTTGAGGACCAGCCATAACGCGATCTATTGCCTCATCCAGCTCGGAGGTTGAAATTACTTTCTTCTCTTCACGCGCAGTAAGTAGTGCAGCTTCATTAAGTACATTTGCAAGATCTGCACCAGTAAAACCAGGAGTGCGGCGTGCAAAATCAATAAGTTTGACATCATCACCGAGTGGCTTATTTTTAGCGTGTACTGCCAGAATCGCTTCGCGTCCCTTTAGATCAGGGCGATCAACTGCAATCTGGCGATCAAATCGACCCGGGCGCAATAGAGCTGGATCTAAAACATCTGGACGGTTAGTTGCGGCTATAAGAATCACCTTAGTGTTTTCTTCAAAGCCATCCATTTCGACTAGTAGCTGATTAAGCGTCTGCTCGCGCTCATCATGTCCACCGCCCATACCGGTACCGCGTTGACGACCAACGGCATCGATCTCATCTACAAATACGATCGCTGGAGAGTTTTCCTTAGCTTGATTGAATAGATCGCGCACACGTGCTGCGCCGACACCAACAAACATTTCGACGAAATCTGATCCTGAAATTGAATAGAAAGGAACTCCGGCCTCACCTGCAACTGCACGTGCAAGGAGCGTCTTTCCCGTTCCTGGAGGGCCGAATAGGAGAACGCCTTTAGGGATTTTGGCGCCTAGAACGCCGTATTTTTCTGGATTGGCCAAGAAATCTTTGATCTCTTCAAGTTCGGCAATCGCTTCATCGGCGCCTGCAACATCTTTAAATGTCGTCTTTGGAACATCATTATTTTGAAGTTTCGCGCGAGATTTTCCAAACTGAAAGACCTTGTTGCCACCCTGTGCCTGGCTCATCATCCAAAAGAATAAAAAGCCGATTAGTAGAAAGGGAATAATTGAAAAGAGAAAGGAGACCAGCAGTGATTGCGATGGAACGCGCACATTCCAGCCTTTTGGAGGTGGATTTGAAGTAAGTGCATCAATCAGAGTTGGCTCTTGGCGCGCAACATATGAAGCCTCTACTTTAGTTGCGCCTTCAATTAGGCTGCCTGACTTCAAAATTAATCGAATCTTTTGATCTTTGTCCACAAGTTCAGCAGACTCAACATTTGACTGCGCAATTGCATCTAAAGCTTGTGCTGTTTCAATCTGCGTATATCGATTTCCAACCGAAGAAATCTGGCCAAAGATGGAGACGGCAAAAATTGCAACGAGAATCCAAAAAAGAGGTCCGCGAAAGATTCGTCCAGCGCGAGTCGCAGGTTTTTTTGGCGTTGAATTACCCGCGAAACTCTTCTTAAGTGGACTCTTCTTCTCCACTTTCTTTACCGGCTTCTTTGTTTCAGACATCTTTTTCTTTTCTCGTTTCTTAGGGGATTTAGGAGTACATGTGCTTAGCAAGCACAGCTATGAATGGAAGGTTGCGGTATTTTTCATCAAAGTCGAGACCATATCCGACGACGAAATCTGTTGGAATTTCAAAGCCAACATATTTAACATCGACCTTTACTTTCGCTGCCTCTGGCTTGCGCAAGATAGAAAGTATTTCAACGCTACCGACTCCTCGAGATTCAAGGTTGGCCTTCAACCATGAAAGCGTTAGACCCGAATCAACAATATCTTCAACAATTAAAACATTCCGGCCGGTAATATCGCGATCTAAATCTTTTAGGATTCGAACTACGCCGCTAGATTTTATGCCCGAGCCATATGAAGACACTGCCATCCCGTCCATCTCAACGTGGCGCTGTAAGGCGCGAGAGATATCTGCCACGGCCATTACCGCTCCTTTAAGTACGCCGATTAAAAGGAGATCTTTGCCTTCATAATCTTTATCTACGCGCGCTGCAAGCTCTTTAATCTTTGCTTGCAACTCTTCTTCAGTTACAACAACGCGTTCGATATCTT
>WLHG01000047.1 GCA_009702845.1 Actinomycetota bacterium | reverse complement strand
GTCGCGTTGAAGATGGTTGCATATTTTTAAATCGTAAGGGCTATGAGGCTGAAGGCTTCACTGGATCTTTTGGCTGCGTCCTTCACCATTTAGCGATTAAAGAAAAGAAACACTTTGTAGATACCAAGCCAGATGTTTGTTGGCAATTGCCACTTCGCCGTAGTTTCGAAACTCGTGAAGTCGGCGAGCGCGAATACTCAATCACTGTAATCGGTGAGTACGAACGTCTTGCATGGGGCGATGGCGGAGATGATTTTGATTGGTACTGCACGAGCAACACAGATGCCCATGTTGGCACAGAGCCTGTCTATATCTCCAATAAATACGAGCTACAAAAACTCATGGGTGAGATTCCCTATGCCGAGTTGGCACGCCTGTGCGACATGCGTATGGCTGGAATCCGTGATGCTCAATCACGCTCACTCCCACTCTTTGTCATACAACATCCAGCAACGCTTGCCGCAGCCAAGAAATAGTCAGTCCTAAGTTCTAGGCTCTACCTATGGCAAAAGTCGAAAAGGATCCCTTCCGCTGTACTGAGTGCGGTTGGACATCCCAAAAATGGGTGGGTCGCTGCGGAGAGTGCCAGGCATGGGGATGCGTCGAAGAGGTCGCAGCTCCTAAGAAACTCTCACTCGTCCCGGGCCGCGTAACAAATAAAGCCACGCCAATTGGTGATGTTGATTTATCAGCCGCCCATGCACGCCCTACTGGCGTCAGCGAGCTTGATCGGGTTTTAGGTGGCGGCTTAGTTCCAGGTGCTGCGATTTTGTTAGCGGGAGAACCTGGAGTCGGAAAATCTACGCTGCTACTTTCAGTTGCCGCACAAACCGCATCTAAAGGACTATCTGCGCTCTATATAAGTGGCGAAGAATCGGCATCGCAGGTTCGCCTGCGCGCAGAACGAATCAAAGCTATCGATCCACTTTTATTCTTGGCATCTGAGACCGACTTAGGCGCAGTCATCGCACACATTGATGCAGTTAAACCACAACTGGTTATTATCGATTCAATTCAAACAATCGGTAGCTCAACTGCCGATGGTTCTCCCGGTGGCGTCACACAAGTACGCGAAGTTGCCGGTGCATTAATTCGAATCTGTAAAGACCGCGACATTACTCTGCTATTAGTTGGTCATGTTACAAAAGATGGATCAATAGCCGGTCCACGTTTGCTCGAACATATCGTCGATGTAGTTTTGCAGTTCGAAGGCGAACGCCATTCACGTCTTCGTCTAATCCGCGCAATTAAGAATCGTTTCGGGGCCTCAGATGAGGTTGGATGTTTTGATTTAAGCGATGTTGGTATTGAATCGGTATTGGATCCCACAGGTTTATTTACTTCCCGTCACACCGAACCTGTTCCGGGAACATGTGTCACCGTTACCCTTGAAGGACGCCGGCCATTGCTTGCCGAAATTCAAGCCCTTGTTAGCCAGGGGCGTGAGAATGACTTTGGTAATGCACGCCGTGTTGTCTCAGGACTTGATTCAGCCCGTACATCAATGACGCTCGCCGTTCTCGAACTACGCGCAGGAGTGCGTATCGGCGGCCGCGATGTATATGCCGCCACCGTTGGCGGAATGAAAATGTCTGAGCCCGCTGCTGATTTAGCCCTGGCTCTAGCTGTCGCCTCTGCTGCTAAAGGTCTTGCACTGCCAGCTGATTTAGTGGCAATTGGCGAAGTTGGCTTAGCCGGTGAAATCCGCAAAGTTAGTGGCGTTACTCGTCGCTTACAGGAGGCCTACCGCTTAGGTTTTAAACGCGCCCTCGTTCCAACTGGATCAGAGACAAAGATCGATGGCATGGAAATCGTTGAAGTATCGCGCCTTGATCAAGCACTCTCACGGGTAAAAATCACTGGCGAATGAACCCGCTTGAAAAACCGATAGTTAGTTGGTTTAAGAAAAACAAACGGGATTTACCATGGCGCACAACATCGCCATGGGGTGTGATGGTCAGCGAATATATGTTGCAGCAGACACCAGTTAATCGCGTTCTACCCAAATGGATTGAGTGGATGGATCGCTGGCCAACACCGGCCGACTTAGCACAGGCAACTCCCGCACAAGTTATTACCGCTTGGGGACGCCTTGGCTATCCGCGCCGAGCATTGCGCTTGCATGCAGCCGCACAAATTATTCGTGATGATTTCAACAATGAAGTTCCAGATGATGAGGTAACTTTGCAGAGTTTGCCAGGAATTGGACAGTACACAGCGGCAGCGATTGCAGCCTTTGCCTTTGAGCAACGCACACTCGTAATGGATGTAAATATCCGTCGCTTATTAACGCGCGTGATCGATGGAAATGAACATCCAAAGCCGGCACCAACAACAAGGGAGAGGGCCGCGCGGCTTACCCTGTTGCCAGAAAGAAATGCTCATGTGTGGGCCGCAGCAACGATGGAGCTCGGCGCAATTGTGTGTACGTCTAGTAATCCAAAGTGTGAACTCTGTCCCGTCATCTCTCAATGTAACTGGCGCAAAAACGGCTACCCGAAAACGGAGCTAATCCGTAAATCACAAGACTGGCACGGAACCGATCGAAAGTGTCGCGGCACAATTGTGCAGGCGTTGCGCGAGAACGAATCACTGACTGAGAGTGCAATCAAGAAACTTTGGCCCGAAGAATCTCAAGTTGAAAAAGCATTAAGGACATTGATTGAAGATCAATTAATCCAATCAATCTCCCGAAACCGCTATAGACTTCCACAATGATTCGCAATGCAGTAAAAGAAGATGCTCCACGAATACTGCAGCTAATCAAAGACTTAGCCGAGTATGAAAAAGCACCACTTGAGGCCAAAGCCACGCTCGAACAGATCAATGAGTCGCTCTTTTCAGACGATCCGCATGCCCTTTGTCACGTAGTCGAGGTCGACGGAATCGTTGTTGGAATATCCATCTGGTTTCTTAATTATTCAACTTGGCTCGGCAAACCCGGTATCTACCTTGAAGATCTCTACATTGATCCCGCCCATCGCGGTAAAGGCTTTGGCTTAGCGCTGTTAAAAGAGCTCGCAAAGATTTGTATCGAGCGCGATTACGAGCGCTTGCAATGGTGGGTCCTAGATTGGAATGAACCATCAATTGAGTTCTACAAATCTCTTGGTGCAGAACCAATGGATGAATGGACCGTTTACCGCGTGAGTGGCGAAGCCTTAAAGAGTTTAGCCACTAACTCTTAATCACCGCGTCTACGTACGAGTCCATATATCAACGCTACTTAGATTTCTTCTTTCCTGAGTCAAAAATCCACCAACCGCCCAGAGCGACACCTATCGCAATAGCTGCACCTAAACCAGTCATAGGTTTGAAAATAAAAATCCATATCACAGTCGAACCGCCTGCAAATATCCATCTTCCCCAAGTGCTTTTCATAGTTAAATCGTAGCAAGGAGAAATCCCAAAATATAGAGTTGGATTTCTTTGTAATAGGTCGTTTATTGATTAGCTTTGAATTATTTAGCGAGAACTCTTTTTATGTTTGCAAGAACATATGGCGCAGCCTCTTTATAGAGCTCCGTCTTGCTAACACCAAGTACGTTCTTGATATTTGCGGCATAGTCAGAAGATGATCCCTGGCCTTTGAATAACTCCTGAACTTTGTCAAAACCATATTTATATAGAACCCACTCATATAACAAGGCACCCGTTGGGTAAGACATAGTGTGTGCTTCTTCTGGAGTTCTTATCTCGGTCGCATTTAACAAATCAATAATGTCTGATTCACTCTGAGTATGGACCCAAGCTCCAGCATCATTTAGACAATTCAAAAGGTTTTTATCGAGTGCATCGCTGTACCAACCTAAATTACCCAATGAAACTGCGTAGCCAAATAGATTTGCAGTTCCTTCGCGGAAATTATCTGGACTAACTGCTTGGTATTGGTCAGTCGTTAAATCTGGCAATCGCTCCTTAAAGAAATATCCCTGAATCACATGCGTTAATTCGTGAAACGCCGTCGCAGGCCATTCAAAATTCATGCGCTCCGGATAAGCAATACTGGAGGTAGCAAGCATCAGCACGCCTTTGTAAGAACCTTCCGATTGATGATAAAGATATCCGCCACCGCCAGTAAAGAAAATTACTTGATTATTAGGGTCCCAGGCAGCAAGTCGATCAAGAGCTGGACCCATTCCTGAAAACATCAAGGGGTCTTTTAAAACAGATTCACGATCTTTCTCAGTAACCAACTTAACTGTAAATGAAGTTGGCACATTAATCGCAAAATTCCAGTAATTAGCTGTCTCCTCGATCAGCTTCACTGAATAGTCCTCTAAGAGTTTTGGGAAACTCTTGCTAATTTGGTAATCAATCGAAATCTTTGGATGAGAAGTGGCGGGTTGGTGCCCGATAACCGCGTTATAGGCAGCTACACGAACCGGGTCAAAATCAGCGACTAATCTTGAGTCACTTTTGAAATATATTCCATTATCCGCCTTGCGTTCAAGAACGCTATCAGTGATTCTAAAGATCATTGTATTCTTGAAATTTAGTTTTTCGAGCGCAAGCTGTGCCTTTGCCTGATCAATCGTTGGGCTTGGCGTTGGGCTTGGGCTTGGTGTCGTTGTGGCTTTCGCGACTACTACCTTGACGCCCTTGCCCCACAGAAGTTTCTTCCCTGATTTGATGCAGGTGTATTTGTAACCAGCAGTCGTTGTTGTGGAATTGAGTTTAGTACAGGTGGCTCCGGGCTTAACAGCTGCGGAAGCAGAGAGGCTCATAAATGAAGTAGAGATCATCAAAATTATGGTTAGGATGGAAATCTTCTTCATATCTTCACGCAACCTTGTGAATTGAAACGTAATCTCCCGCGGTCACAGATTGAAGAACTGTTATGACATAGCCGCTATCTGTTACAGACTGACTGGGTTTCATAGTTCCTAAGATTTCAGGGAAGTCCTGATAAGTAATCGTCTTGGTTGGGTTAGAAACGATTGTATAGGGCCCTTGGCCTTGTGATTTCGTTGTATCGACACGGTACACAATCACTCCTTCGTCTTCAGGTTGCAAATCTTCAAAAGGTGATTTTCTTCTTACCTCAACAGCCAGGGCCGTTGTGGAGTTCAGTTTGATCACAATCATCTTTTTATTTTTTGTCGGATCCCCAATAGGAGAGAGCAGTTGCGTAACACTGCCATTGAGATTGCCACTCAAGCAAGAAATTTGATCGTCGATAATCCAATCCAACTTCCACTTATTCCATCCAAGAAAATCATTCTGAAAGGCAAAGCTCCACATGATGTCCCAAGCGCCGGTCATGGGCTGCCCAGCCCCTGTGATGTAAGGATGCATTAAACCGAGCATGTGACCTATGTCGTGCGTAAAATTTAAAGTTCGATACGGTTTATCAAGAGGAGTTAAGCCATCATAAGGAATGAAATCTCCATAAGTATAAGTTACTCCGTCAAACTGTTTTGGATTTTGACCCATGCCAGTAGCGCCACTGAGAGCAAGTGTTGGGCTTTGCGGCGTCGAGACAGCGACAAATGCATACTTGGAGAAATCGAAATCTGGATCTGCTGCAGTAATTGCATCAGTAATAACCTCATCGAGCTTATGTTGGGGTGCATTTGCCAATGGACCCCCAGATGGATCTGCACTCAAATTGTAATAGGTAGAAGGCTTTTGAAGTCTATAGATTTTATTAGACATATCGACTTTAAGTTCTAATTTTCCATAACTGGAAAATCCGAAGAGCTTTTCTGCATTCGGAATTGAACTTGTTTGCCAAGGCGATTTCAAGTCAACGGTAGCAATTACATCTGGAAAATCAACAAATATGATCAATCCTTTAATGCTTCCAATCGATGAAAAGGCATTTGCAAGCTTAGGAAATCCGACTGAACCCATTGGCCCATCATCCATTGGGCGATTTGATGGTTTACTCAATTTGCAATCTGCTGTCGCAGCGAATTCAGAATCTAATGAGAGGACAGGCAGTGCAACTGGAGTAGGTGTAGGTGTTGGTGTTGGTGTTGGTGTAGGTTCCGAGCCTGGTGGCCGATTATTTTGAAACCAAAATAGATGATTATCTGTACTTCCTGGGTTTCCTACACTGTCTTTAAGGCATTTAAGTTCAAAGATTTGATTTGGCAGTGAGGCATTTTCAACCGTGCATGAAGTTCCCTGCAATGGATCCCTCCAGACCGCTGGCGTTGGAGTAGGCGTAGGCGTAGATGTAGATGTCGGTGTTGGGCTTGGTGTTGGGCTTGGTGTTGAGCTTGGTGTTGGGCTTGGTGTTGGGCTTGGTGTTGGGCTTGGTGTGGCTTTCGCGACTATGACTTTGACGCCTTTGCTCCACACAAGTTTCTTCCCAGATTTAATGCAAGTGTATTTATAGCCAGCAGCTGTTGTAGTGGATTTGAGTTTGGTGCAGGTGGCTCCCGCTTTAACGGATGAGAACGCTGGAGAAATCGATGGCAAGGCCAATCCAAGGATTAGTGCACAACTTAAGAAAACCCGCTTCATTACCTCACTATATGTGAGGAATTAAGCTGTAGGTGCGTCTTGCGCTAAATCCTCTGGACTATCAGGTGTTTCAACCTTTGGTGCACCCTTGAAAGTAAAGATTGCATCGGCGCCTTCGCCCTCTGCATCTACAACAATGATTTCTCCGGCTTTGAGCTCGCCGAACAAGATGCGCTCAGAGAGTGCATCCTCGATTTCACGTTGAATTGTTCGACGCAATGGACGTGCACCAAGTAGTGGGTCATAACCACGAGCAGCAAGTAAATCCTTAGCTGCAGGAGTTAATTCAATTCCCATGTCCTTTGCCTGCAAGCGATCATCTAGGTTCTTGATCATGAGATCAACAATCTGAACAATCTGCTCTTTAGTCAACTGGTGGAAGACGATTACATCATCGATACGGTTGAGGAACTCAGGGCGGAAATGAGTCTTAAGTTCGTCATTAACTTTGCCCTTCATGCGCTCGTAATTTGTCTGCTCATCATCGCTGTTGGCAAAACCAAGACCAAGGCTCTTTGAAATATCGCGAGTACCGAGGTTTGTAGTCATGATGATTACAGTGTTCTTGAAGTCAACGGTGCGACCCTGCGAATCAGTAAGGCGTCCATCTTCTAGAACTTGAAGGAGCGAGTTAAAGATATCTGGGTGTGCCTTTTCGATCTCATCGAATAGAACAACTGAGAATGGGCGACGGCGTACTTTTTCAGTGAGCTGCCCACCTTCGTCATAACCGACATAGCCTGGAGGTGCACCGAACAAGCGGGACGCTGTGTGACGCTCTGAGTACTCAGACATATCAAGTTGAATCAATGCATCTTGATCACCGAATAGGAATGAAGCCAATGTGCGTGAGAGTTCAGTCTTACCAACACCTGATGGACCGGCGAAGATAAACGAGCCACCTGGACGACGTGGATCCTTAAGACCTGCGCGCGTGCGGCGAATCGCTTGTGAAAGCGCCTTGATCGCTTGATCCTGTCCGATAACACGGTTGTGAAGTTCATCTTCCATGCGCAATAGGCGTGCAGTCTCTTCTTCAGTTAACTTAAAGACTGGGAT
>WLHG01000046.1 GCA_009702845.1 Actinomycetota bacterium | reverse complement strand
GCATCGCCATCGCCCGATAAGTTGCGCAGCCCATATCGAATCGAGGCTAAAGATTTCGCCCATCTTGATGCCTGAGTGAGGGTTTTGAAACCGCCATCGATTATGACAAGTGCGCCAACACGTCCCTCATTACTATCAACTATGCTGGCAGTTGCACTAAAACTCTGACCAGGTAGAAGTGCAAGAACCTTCGATTGTGGCGTAATGACCCTAATTGGAATACGCATTCCGTAGGAGTTTTGCTCGGTATGAACATAGATTGCACGGGCAATAAAACTGTAGTTACCAGAAAGACTCTGGCTAGGGTCCGTTACAACTTGTGCGATGAGCTCTACGGATTGCCCATATAACTGGGTTATCTCGGATTGTTGTAAAGATGCTTCGCGCAGCGACATCACGGTAGAGCCAAGTAAAAGCGCGGTAATAATTACCGTAAAACGAAATTTGCGACTAACAATAGAAAAGAGCAACAAGGCAAGGGCGATAAGAGTAATTCGCCAAGGAGCAATGGCGCTCTGTAAAAGTGCGCCGAGCCAGATTGCAGCTCCGACTGCAATGGCACGATAATCGACTAAACGCGAACTTTGCTTTTGATATTCGCGAATTTTGCTACACCTATTCCGCTCACCTTTTGAAGATCCTCAACGGTGACAAATGGGCCATTTACTTTTCGATACTCAATAATTCTTTTAGCTATAACGGGACCAATACCGTCAAGTGAATCAAACTGAGCAAGGGTGGCGCGGTTAATATTGATTGGACCGCTACGCGTTACTTTTGAGATGCGCACACCGGCGCTATTAACGATGGTCGCATCGACATAAATCTGTTCGCCATCAGATAAAACGCGTGCCAAATTTATTGTTGAGAGATCTGCTCCGGGGGCTGAATCTCCGGCCGCCTTAATGGCATCGATTACTCGGGAATTGGCGGCCAATGTGTAGACCCCAGGATTATTGACAGCCCCGGTGACATCGATGAATATCTCTGGCGCTGCGATTTGTACGGCAACTATTGGAGGTTCAACGACTTCATGGCTGCCACCGCGAAGAACTATGAATGAAGAAAAGAGAATCGCCAGAACGCCAAGGATAAGCAGTGCGCGTTTTTGGATGTGAGAATAGTGAAGTTCGTACCACCAGTTACTGATACTTTCGAAGGCTTGCGTGAAATGGTTCATGCCCCAATGATTATTGAGAGCCTCGCCTTACAACTTATCTAGGTTGCCCCGTGTGGATAATTACTTCTTCAACCAGTAATCATTAATGTACTTTTCGCCCTCATCGCAGAAGAAAGTCACGACATTTTCTACGCCGTACTGCTCTTTTAAGCGTTTGGCGGCAATCATGTGAGCCCCTGACGATGGGCCGACAAATAGCCCATGAACACTGGCTAAGCGTCGCATCTCTGTGATCGATTCCTCTGAGCCAACATCGATAACACCATCTAGTTCATCGTGGTGGCGTGAAACGATTCCGGGAACAAAGCCATCGGCAATACCCTCGATTAAATGCTTTGATACTTCTCCGCACAATATTGTGCATGACTCTGAGGGTTCGAGGGCAATCACTTTACAGTTCGGGTTCGCCGCTTTGAAAGCTTGACCAACACCAATGATTGTTCCGCCGGTACCGACTCCGCCAATAACTAAATCTGGCAGAACTGGCATCTGATCTAAAATCTCTTGACCAAGCCATTCGCGATTTTCCTGAACGTTCCACTCATTATCAAACTGTTGAGGCGCAAAAAAACCTGGCAAAGCGCCACGGCGTCGTGCTTCGGCCAATGCATCATTGACATGGAAATCACCCATCGTATGAACTTCGGCTCCGAAGGCCTCAGAAATTGCGGTGCGCTCTGGGCTCATGCCATCTGGCATAATCACTAACATTTTGTATCCCTTAACCGCTGCAACCATACTCATTGCATTTCCGGTATTTCCGCTACTGGCTTCCACAATGGTGTCGCCTGGCTTAATGAGACCTTCGTCCTCCGCGCGTTCAATCATGTACTTAGCAATGCGCGCCTTAATTGAACCCGATGGATTCATGAACTCCATCTTTACCCAAATACCTTCGATGTTAATTAATGGTGTATTGCCAATTGCATCCAAAATAGTTTTCATTGTGTGCCTCTCACCATGTGGAACGTGAAGTATTGAGTTAGATGACGATATTAACGATTTTTGGGGCGCGTGTGATGATTTTTGAAACTGTTGCGCCTTCAAGTGCCTCAATAATGGAGGGTAGAGCTAGAGCTTGAGCCTCAAGTTCAGCATCGCTGATGGTTGGTATGACATCGAGGCGATCTTTAATCTTGCCGTTAATTTGAACAACTGCCGTCACAGCATCTGCAATTAGTAGCTTTTCATCAATGGCGGGCCAACCGGCAAGGGCGACAGATGGGCGATGACCCAAGCGCTCCCACATCTCTTCTGCGGTAAATGGTGCAACTAGCGACAACATAATGGAAATAGCTTCAACGGCCTCGCGAACGGCGGGATCTGCTGGCCCACAGCCTGAATCGATGGCCTTGCGCGTTGCATTAACTAGCTCCATCACGCGAGCGATTGCAACATTAAATCTTAGAGAGGAGACAGCAAAATCGGCATCGTGTAATGCTTTATGCGTTGCTTTTCGAAGCGAGATTTCTCCGCTAGCAAAATCGACACCAGGTGCACTTGTTACATCACCAGATAAACGCCACGCACGTGATAAAAATTTAACCGATCCCGATGGCGAGACATCAGACCAGTCGACATCATCTTCAGGAGGACCGGCAAAGACCATTGATAAACGAATCGCATCTACACCGTGATGTTCTAGCTCATCGGATAAGCGAACCAAGTTGCCACGACTCTTCGACATTGCTGAGCCATCCATAAGCACCATACCTTGATTGAGCAGGCGCGAGAATGGCTCATTGAAATCTAATAATTCCATATCATTTAAGACTTTTGTTAAGAAGCGGCTATACAGCAAGTGCAAGATTGCATGTGTAACTCCACCGACATATTGATCTACTGGTAACCAGGTTTGCATATCTTTCTTAGAGAAAGCCTCATCATGGTTAGTCGATGATGGATAGCGAAGGTAATACCAAGATGAATCCACGAAAGTATCCATAGTGTCGGTATCGCGCTTGGCATCAGTACCGCACTTAGGACACTTAACATTTACCCAATCAGTTGCCGCACCCAGCGGTGAAGTTCCCTTTGGCTTTAAATCCAATCCTTCAGCGTTAGGAAGCAACAGCGGAAGCTGATCGGCTGGAACTGGTACTTCGCCACAAGACGGACAGTGAATGATAGGAATTGGAGTACCCCAGTAGCGCTGGCGCGAAACAAGCCAATCGCGCAGGCGATAGTTACGTGCAGATTTTCCGAGGCCATCTTTTTCAAGTTGCGCATTAATGGTTGCAATCGCATCGGCCTTGTTCATGCCATTAAGGCCGCCAGAGTTAACTAATACGCCGTCTCCGCTGGTTGCAATCCCGGATGAATTTGGATCCTCATCGCCCGTATCTACAACGACGGTCACGGGTAGGTTCATTGCTCGTGCAAAATCTAAATCTCTTTGATCGTGAGCTGGTACGGCCATAATCGCACCGGTACCGTAATCAGCCAAAACATAATCACTGGCCCAGATAGGTAGTTTTGCGCCATTGACTGGATTAATCGCATAGCGATTTAGAAAGACACCACTCTTTGGGCGATCTGTGGCTAGTCGATCAATATCGCTATCGGCCTTAATCTTTTCTAAGTACGTCGCAAATTCACTCTCGACACCTGATCCAACTACTAGTTCGGCGGCAAGATCGCTATCGACGGCAACGACCATAAAAGTTGCACCATACAAAGTATCGGGACGAGTTGTATAGACCGTGATTGGCTCGCTTCGATTTTCAATTACAAATGAGACGTTCGCCCCGGTTGAACGACCGATCCAATTTCGCTGCATCATCAATACTTTTTCTGGCCACTTGCCTTCAAGCTGGGCCATGTCATCGAGTAAGCGATCCGCGTAATCTGTAATTTTGAAATACCACTGATTCAATTTCTTCTTGGTAACTGCCGTATCGCAACGCTCGCATAGACCGGCAACTACTTGTTCGTTAGCTAAAACTGTTTGGCAACTTGGGCACCAGTTAACGGCTGAGTCTTTGCGATAGGCAAGTCCGCGTTCGAATAACTGCAAGAACAACCACTGGTTCCACTTGTAGAACTCAGGATCACAGGTATTAAAAACACGATCCCAGTCGAAGGAGCATGCAAAGCGGCGCATCGAAGCTTTCTGCACAGCGATATTTTCATAGGTCCAAATCTTTGGATCTTCATTGCGCTTAATTGCAGCATTTTCGGCTGGGAGTCCAAATGCATCCCAACCAATCGGGTGCATGACATTGAAACCTTTTTGAATCCAGTAACGGGCAATCACATCTCCGAGTGCGTAGGCCTCGGCATGACCCATATGTAAATCACCCGATGGGTAGGGAAACATATCCAAGACATACTTCTTAGGGCGTTTATCATCAGGGCGACCCGATTTAAAAGGTTGAATCTTGTCCCAAACGGGCAGCCATTTTTCCTGCACGTAGGCGAAGTCGTAAGCCGCGTGCGCCTCGTTTGTACTATCTATATTCATACGTGGAGCTGAGGGGATTTGAACCCCTGACCCCCTGCATGCCATGCAGGTGCGCTACCAGCTGCGCCACAGCCCCAATTGCTTGAGAAGGGCAAACCTTACCGCATGATTTAGGCGGTAGTCGCGCCGCTTTCCTCGCCATAGACAGGCTCTGGGATAGAACCGGCGTTGTGTTCAATTAAATTCCATTGACGGGGATTGCGTTCGAGGATCGACCAGGATGCATTTGAAAGTCCACCGATAACGCCCCAGTGAGAAAGTGGGAGCTGCAAAAGTTCACCGAGGACACATCGAGCAGTTCCGCCATGAGTTGCAACAACTAACAACTGATCGGACTTTCCTTCTAGCGCTTTATTGATTACTCCAACTGCACGGGTTGCAACTTCACTGCGTCGCTCCCCTGTTGTGCCGGCAGGGTTGTCATCCCCATCTATCCATCGAATAAAGTTTTGAAAGTCTTCGGCGCGATTTTCAGCTCCAGTCTTGCCTTCCCATAATCCGCCATTAGTCTCGCGCAAATCTTCATGCATACTCACTGTTAAGCCAACGAGCTTTGCTAAAGCTTGTGCAGTTTCATGCGCACGTCCTAGATCACTTGAAATAATCGCCGTGGGGTTCATTCCTGCCAAAATCTCTGCAGCATGTTGGGCCTGATATCGGCCCACATCATTTAATGGAATGTCTGAGTGGCCTTGAAAACGATTAACCATATTCCAATCAGTTTGGCCGTGACGCCATAAAAGTACGCGATTACCTGCCATGAACTGCGGCGGCTTTCACGGCATCTAACTCAATTGTTGGGCAGTCATTCCATAAGCGATCGAGCATGTAATACTTACGAAGCTCAGTGCTTTGAATGTGGACAACTAGATCTGAATAATCAAGGAGAATCCACTCAGGACCTTTTTCACGGCGTGCAGGTTTTTCGCCCATTGCAATAAGTTGACGTTCGACTTCGTCGGCAATTGCATCGACTTGAGCAACATTTTGCCCTGTTGCGATGAGAAAAACCTCACTCAGAACTAGCTGGTCAGATAGATCAATTGCGATCAAATCAGTGCCGATTTTTTCGATTACTGCAGCTGCTGCTGCTTGGGTGATTTCGAGGGTGCGTGCGCTAATTGTCATAGAGCTTATTCTCGCCTATAAATGCCGCAACAATTTCCGGTACCTCCGTGCTCAATCCCGCACGAATTGAGGTGGCCGATACATCCAGAGCGGCGATATCGATACCGTGCGGGGCAAAACCTGGACGATTAATACAGATTATCGAGACCATTGTGTGGAGCTCAGGCGCACGGTGCCATTGATCGATCTTTGAATAGGCATCTGCGCCCATAATCAGAAATATCTCATCGTTTGGATATGTACTTCGAACCGCCTCAACCGTATCGATTGCATAGCTAGGACCCTCGCGCAGAATCTCAATGGGATTTACCTCAACATGCGATGAGATGTTTTCCGGAAGAGAAGAAATCGCAAGCTGACACATAGTTCTCCGCGCCGCGCCAGGGGCAATCGGTGCATTTTCGCGAAGTAGAGGCTGACCGGCAGGAACAAGAATTAAACGATCAATAATCTTTTTTTCAATGAGTTGTCTAATTACATGGAGATGACCGTTGTGAATCGGATCAAAAGTTCCACCGTAAATTCCAACTCGAGACAAATCAATCCCGGTCTAAACGAAGGGCTAAATAGAGAAAGATTGAGAGAACTCCAAAAGTTACGAGGCCGTAGGCAACTGCCGGCATTGGAAGTTCGCGAAGAGTTTCAGCGGCTAAGTTCGTCATAGTGAAATCCTACTACGAGCCTGCAAGCAATTCATTAAATTTCGCCTCGTCGATCACTGGAACCCCGAGTTCGAGCGCCTTTGCAAGCTTGGAGCCTGGCTCGGTTCCGACCAAGAGGTAATCGGTCTTCTTTGAAACGGCCGAAGCGGCCTTACCGCCATGGGCAAGAATTGTTTCGGCTATTGAATCACGGGTATAACTTTCTAATCCCCCGGTTACCACAAAGGTTAAACCGGAAAGAGTTTGCCGAAGTTGTACCGAAGCCTCCTGGGTAACCCGCACCCCAGCTGCGTTCCACTTAGCAATAATCTCTTGATGCCAATCGATGCTAAACCACTCAATAATCGACTCTGCAATCGTTGCGCCGACTCCATCTATTAGCGCAAGCTCTTCAGCCGTCGATGTTGAAATCTTCTCTATCGATCCGCAGTGCGTTGCCAAGGCTTGTGCTGCAGTTGGACCAACATGACGAATAGATAAGGCAACAAGAACTCGCCATAAGGGCGAACTCTTGGCCTTAGTTAGTCCGGCCAAGAGTTTTTCTACATTGAGTCCGAGTTCTCCATCTTTCTTTGTAAAGAACTCTGAGGTTGCGAGCTTTTCTCTTGTAAGATCAAAGAGGTCGGATTCATCAGCAATAATCTTTGCATCTAGCAAAGCCGCCGCAGCTTCATAGCCCAAAACATCAATATCTAGAGCTGCACGCGAGCCTATGTAATAGATGCGCTCTCGCAATTGGGCCGGGCAGCTTTGGGCATTAGGGCATCGGATATCGACATCGCCATCTGACATTGCGCGAAGTGGCGAGCCACATTCAGGACAGTGGGTTGGCATAATAAATTCAACTTCAGTGCCAGTGCGCCGCTCAATCACTGGTCCTAGAACTTCAGGAATAACATCGCCAGCTTTTCGTATTACAACAATGTCACCGATTAATACGCCTTTTCGAATAATCTCAGATGCGTTATGCAACGTTGCATTTGTCACGGTAGAGCCTGCGACCTTAACTGGTTCCATGAAGGCAAATGGCGTTACACGTCCCGTGCGACCGATACTGACTTTAATATCTAGCAAGCGAGTTGTAACCTCTTCGGGCGGAT
>WLHG01000045.1 GCA_009702845.1 Actinomycetota bacterium | reverse complement strand
GCGATTATTCAACGCGCTGTGGGTGATCAATTAACTTGTGTCTTCGTCGACCACGGTTTACTCAGGCAAGGAGAGGCAGAGCAAGTAGAGCGTGATTTTGTAGCATCTACTGGAGTTAACTTAGTTGTCGTTGACGCCAAAGAGGTTTTCCTGACGGCACTTAAAGGTGTGATTGATCCAGAGGAAAAGCGCAAGATTATCGGGAGGGAATTTATTCGTGCCTTCGAAAAAGCTGCACGCGATATCGCATCTGGCGGAGAAGTCGAATTCTTAGTACAGGGCACGCTCTATCCAGATGTTGTTGAATCCGGTGGTGGCACAGGCACTGCAAATATTAAATCTCATCACAATGTAGGCGGCCTGCCCGATGATCTAAAGTTTTCACTCATCGAACCTTTGCGTACTCTGTTTAAAGATGAAGTGCGACAAGTGGGTCTAGAGCTTGGACTTCCACAAGAGATCATTTGGCGCCAACCATTTCCTGGTCCCGGCCTTGGAATCCGAATCATCGGCGAAGTGACGCAAGGGCGCTTAGATCTCTTGCGTGAGGCCGATGCTATTGCCCGTTTTGAGTTAAAGGCCGCTGGCCTTGATCGCGATATCTGGCAGTGCCCGGTTGTTTTGTTGGCCGATGTTCGCTCTGTCGGCGTACAAGGCGATGGTCGCACCTATGGTCACCCAATAGTTCTGCGTCCAGTATCGAGTGAAGATGCGATGACTGCAGATTGGTCGAGAGTTCCCTATGAAGTTCTTGAGAAGATTTCGACTCGCATTACCAACGAGGTGCGCGAGGTCAACCGAGTCGTGTTAGATATAACAAGTAAACCGCCAGGGACTATCGAATGGGAATAGAACGTGAAGAATAGATTTGTTAACCTATCAATTGTCTGTGCAGTCCTAGCAAGTATTTATATTTCTCCAGTTGCCGCAGGGGCAGAGCGTCCTGTTTCGGTGGCTGGTTGTGCGAAAGTAGTATCAAAGGCTCACACACCTCTGAAAGTAAAAGAGCCGATGAAGGCGAGCAAATCACTTCCTGCAACCATGAAGATTGTTACTAACTGCGGACCTATCGCAATTTCGCTCCTTAACAAGCAGGCCCCACTCACAGTCACTAAAATGACGGCCCTAGCACGAGCAAAATACTTCAATAATTCTTTATGTCACCGTCTGACAACCGATGGGATTTTTGTTCTACAGTGTGGCGATCCATTGGCAACAGGATTAGGTTCACCAACTGGCTGGAAAGGATACAAAGATGAAAATCTTCCAGCCGATCGAGACAAGAACTATCCAGCCGGAACTGTCGCCATGGCGAATTCAGGGCCTGGAACCAATGGAAGTCAGTTCTTTTTAGTTTATAAAGATACGAAATTGCCGCCCAATTATACGATTTGGGGAACCATTACGACCGGACTTGATTTACTCATCAAGCTCTACGAGGTCGGTGCATATGAAATTAATTCAAGCGATGGCAAAGCCTATTATGCAAGCGATGGTCACCCAATTCAAAATATTGAAATTAGGTCAATTACTCTCCGCTAATTAATTTGTATTAACGATTTTAAAAGCTTCAGCAATTCTGCCTTCAGCAAAACCAGCTACTGCTGCATTTCGCTGGCCCCACTCGCGAACCATTTTATCTAACTCACTATTGTGGGCAGTCTGGGATGCATGGGCATGCAAGGCCTTCATCTTTAAATCAAAAGTATCGGTGATATCAACAAAGTGATCCGGAGTGGGGAATGCACTCACCCAAACCTCTTTCACGCGCCACGGTTGTAAACCTTCATCTTCGAGAAGATCAGTAAATGCAAAAGGATTACGAGCATCGGGATAAACAGCTTGAATTGCCGCCTCACCTGCAGCTAAGTGGTCTGGGTGGCTTGCGCCAATGCGATCCCAATTTCGCTCAGGACTTTGACAGACCATTCGATCGGGTTGTGAGATACGAATCCGTCGTACTAAATCTTTGCGAAGTCCGAGCGTTGCTTCTAAGTGACCATCTACATAGTTTAGGAAAGTAATATCGGTGACACCGATTGCAGCACCAGCCTCGCGTTGTTCGCGCTGTCGAATCGCTGGCATCTCCTCTTTAGTAAAACCAGATTCCTCACCACCTTGATCACCGTTGGTGCAAAAGACATAAGCGACTTCAATACCTTTTTTCACCCACTGGGCGATTGTTCCTGAGGCGCCAAAATCTGAATCATCTGGGTGGGCACTAACGACCAAAACTCGTTTGATCTCACTATCTGCGATCGGTTCCATCGGCGTAGCCTAATAGACTAAGGCTCATGGAGAGTACTGAAAATCTATTATCAGGGCTCAATCCAGCACAGACTACGGCGGTAACCCATGCCGGCGGCCCACTATTAGTTATAGCCGGAGCTGGTTCTGGTAAGACACGTGTTCTTACGCGCCGCATCGCATACCTGATGTCAGTTCGAAACGTTGCTCCCTATCAAATACTTGCGATTACGTTTACAAATAAAGCGGCAGGGGAGATGAAGGCGCGTGTTGGCGAACTCGTTGGCCCAGTTGCTCAATCGATGTGGGTGTCAACCTTTCACTCGGCATGTGTGCGTATCTTGCGTCAAGAGGCGGTGAGATTGGGATACAGCAACTCGTTTTCAATCTACGACTCAGCCGACTCTCTTCGCTTAATAACCATCGTTGCAAAATCTCTCAATTTAGATTCAAAAAGATATCCAGCAAGGCAGTTCCAAGCGATGATTTCAAATGCCAAGAATGAACTGATGGGCCCACAGGATTATGTGAACTCAACAAGCAATCAGTTTGAACAGGTGGTTGCCGATGTTTACACCGTTTATCAGCAACGTCTACAGCGGGCTAATGCGATGGATTTCGATGATCTAATCTTAAAAACCGTTGAAGTTTTGCAGAGATTTCCTGAGTCAAAGGCGCGCTTGAGGTCACGCTTTCGACATGTATTGGTTGATGAGTATCAAGATACAAATCATGCCCAGTACATCCTTGTGAAGGAGTTAGTTGGAACCGAAAGTGAAGGTATGCCGCCTGCCGAGTTATGTGTAGTCGGAGATGCAGACCAGTCTATTTATGGCTTTCGTGGAGCGACTATTCGTAATATTTTGCAGTTCGAGCTTGATTACCCCAATGCAACGACAGTTCTGCTAGAACAGAATTACCGCTCAACGCAGAATATCCTCAACGCCGCCAATGCCGTGATCACAAAAAATGTTAGTCGGAAAGAGAAGAATCTTTGGACAGATTCGGGGTCAGGGGCGCTCTTAACTGGATATATCGCTGAGAACGAACATGATGAAGCGAGATTTGTCGCCGAAGAGATCCGCCAACTTCAGCGCGATGGTGCATCTAATCCCGGAGACACTGCGATTTTTTATCGCACAAATGCTCAGTCTCGAGTGTTTGAAGAAGTGTTTATGCGCGGGGCCTTACCTTACAAAGTCGTTGGTGGTCTTCGATTCTATGAGCGTCGTGAAGTCAAAGATCTTCTAGCTTATTTGCGCGTCCTAGCGAATTTAGAGGACGAGATTTCTCTGCGCCGAATAATTAACGTTCCAAAGCGGGGAATTGGCGACACTTCTTTGGACTATGTGGATAGCTTTGCTAGTTCTCAGGGAATCTCATTTTGGCAGGGTCTTCTTCGCTGCCAAGAGGCAATCGGGCTACCAGCACGGGCGGCGCAATCAATTCAAGAGTTCACTTCAATGATTAGCGCGCTTAATGTTTTAGTAGAAGCTAAAACCCGTCCATCAGTAATCGTCGAGGCAGCGTTGGAACAATCTGGGTTGTTAACAGAGTTGGTATCGAGTACTGATCCACAAGACGAAGTCCGCGTTGAGAATCTAAAAGAGTTAGTCGCCGTATCTATGGAGTATGAAGAGCGTGATTTTGAAGAGTTAGCCGAAGATGAAGAGATTTCACTGTCAGGATTTTTGGAGAAAGTTTCACTTGTGGCAGATGCTGATGAGATTCCAGAGGGCGAAGACCATGGAGGTGTAGTAACCATGATGACTTTACATACTGCTAAGGGACTCGAGTTCCCAACAGTATTTTTAACTGGAATGGAAGATGGTATTTTTCCGCATTCACGAACACTTGGTGAAAAAGATGAAGTGGAAGAAGAGCGAAGACTTGCATACGTTGGTTTAACGCGCGCGCGTGAGCGGCTTTATCTTTCACGTGCCGAGTACCGCTCAACATGGGGAGCTCCAAATTACAATCCACCATCGAGATTCTTAGATGAGATTCCAGAGGATGTCATCCAATGGCGCAATGAAACATCTGTCTCCTCGCCTGCCTCCTTTGTGAAGCGAACTCGAACTGTGTCTGCACCACCACCAAGGGCCACTGGTAAGAAAATCACAGCGATCGAACTCCATGTTGGTGAGCGTGTGTCACATGACACATTTGGTTTAGGCACCGTCGTTTCAGTTGCAGGTGAGGCAGATAAGGCTGAGGCCACAATTAACTTTGGTCAGTTTGGTGAGAAGCGATTGCTCCTGCGCTATGCACCCGTTGAGAAGCTCTAGGATTACCCTCTAATAAGGATGTGGAGTACACGTGGATCTCTTTGAATATCAGGCCCGAGACTTATTTGAAAAGCATGGCGTCCCAGTTCTAGCAGCAGCGATTGCAACAACTCCAGATGAGGCAGAATCCGCCGCTACAAGAATTGGTGGAAAAGTAGTTGTTAAGGCCCAAGTAAAAGTTGGCGGGCGAGGTAAAGCTGGTGGCGTAAAGCTAGCTGAAAATGCAGCCGATGCCCGTGAAAAAGCCTCAGCAATTCTTGGAATGGATATTAAAGGTCACGAAGTTCGCACCGTCATGATTGCAGCGGCTGCACCGATTGAATCTGAGTATTACTTAGCGATTCTCCTAGATCGCTCAAACCGAACATTCTTAGTAATGGCATCGGTTTCAGGTGGAATGGATATCGAAGAGGTCGCACATACTGCTCCAGAAAAATTAGCCAAGATTCCAGTATCTGCCGTTGATGGAATAAGTGCAGCTAAAGCTAAAGAGATCGTTGCCGCTGCAAATTTTCCATTAGATGTTGCTGATCAAGTTGCAGATGTTCTCTTAAAACTCTGGGAGGTTTTCCAGTCAGAGGATGCAACATTGGTTGAAGTTAATCCATTGGTAAAGACTAAAGATGGAAAAATCATTGCACTTGATGGAAAAATAACAATTGATGACAACGCCGAGTTCCGCCAACCAGGACATGCCGCCCTTGTCGATCACGCTGCGGCAAATGCTCTAGAGGCTGCAGCGAAGGAAAAGGATTTAAACTACGTAAAGCTAGATGGCGAAGTTGGAATCATTGGTAATGGAGCAGGCTTAGTAATGAGCACACTCGACGTAGTTGCCTACGCCGGCACAAAACATGGCGGTGTTCGTCCAGCTAACTTCTTGGATATTGGTGGTGGTGCATCTGCACAGATTATGGCCGATGGTCTCTCCATTATTTTGGGTGATAGCGATGTTAAGAGCGTCTTTGTAAATGTCTTTGGCGGCATTACTTCATGCGACGCCGTTGCAACTGGAATCGTGCAAGCCCTCGAACTCTTAGGTTCTAAAGCGACAAAACCCATTGTTGTACGCCTAGATGGCAACAATGTCGTAGAGGGTCGTGCAATTTTGGCTAAGGCGGCACATCCGCTCATTGAACAGGCCGACACAATGGATGGAGCAGCAAATCGCGCTGCAGAATTGGCGGCTAAGTAAATGGCAATCTTCTTGGATGAAAAATCAATCGTAATTGTTCAAGGAATGACAGGTTCTGAAGGCACCAAGCACACTCGTCGCATGCTGGCATCAGGCACAAAAGTTGCAGGCGGAGTAACGCCTGGCAAAGGGGGACAGGTTGTCGATATAGATGGACACCAACTCCCTGTGTTTAATACCGTCGCTGAGGCGATGAGTGCAACGGGTGCAAATACATCGGTCGTATTCGTTCCACCTAAGTTTGCAAAAGCGGCAGTAATCGATGCAATCGATGCTGCGATGCCATTAGTAGTCGTAATTACTGAAGGTATTCCAGTTCATGACTCTGCAAGTTTTTATGCATACTCGGTAACTAAAGGCACAACGCGCATTATTGGGCCTAACTGCCCTGGTTTAATCAGTCCAGGAAAATCTAATGTGGGAATTATTCCGGCAGATATAACAGGCGCTGGACCAATCGGCTTAGTCTCAAAGTCCGGAACTCTCACCTATCAAATGATGTACGAGCTTCGCGATATAGGTTTTAGTACTGCGATCGGTATCGGAGGCGATCCAGTAATTGGAACAACTCATATCGATGCGCTGCGTGCTTTTCAAGATGATCCGGAAACAACTGCAATTGTTATGATCGGTGAAATCGGTGGCGATGCAGAAGAGCGTGCTGCAGCATTTATCGCAGAGTATGTAACCAAGCCGGTTGTCGGTTATGTTGCAGGCTTTACAGCCCCTGAAGGAAAGACGATGGGTCATGCTGGTGCCATTGTCTCTGGTTCATCTGGAACTGCGCAAGGAAAGAAAGATGCACTTGAAGCCGCCGGAGTAAAGGTCGGGCAAACGCCAAGTGAGACAGCGCAGTTGCTGCGCGATATTTTAGGACGCTAAAGAAATGTTTGGGCGCGTACTTGGGGTGACACTAACCCAAGTGCTGCGCAGCGTTGCACTTGTCTTGCTACCTACCTCTTTTGTGGCCCTACTTGCCTGGGCAACGGCCGGAAGTGCTGCAGGAAATACCGGTGATCCATTGCGGGCTTCCTTATGGATCTGGCTGGGAGCACATCAAATTCCATTTTCACTCTCGTTGCCGCCATCAAATGCCGCGGGTTACCTATCGTATTTGCCGCTTGGTGCACTCGTAGCTCCAATTTTTGCCATTCGAAATGGCATCGGACGCGTTTTTGATCGACTCGATGGTGATGAATCTTTATTGCCGCTTGCACGCATCCTTTTCGCCCTTCTCTATACGGGAATCGGAACGCTCTTTGCATTCTTTAGTGCAACTACCGCTGTTACATCTATCTGGTATTTAGCTCCGGTCTTCTTGCTACCAATAACTCTGATTAGTGCAGCAACAGTTGGACGGCGATTAGTCTTTGGGCAGGCCCTTCTCTATAGCACGAGAATAATCGCACTTCTGCTAGGTATCTCATCACTTGCCTTTGGAGTTTCACTATTTATAAATCTCTCAACAGTTAAGAACTTAAACCTCGTTCTTGAACCAGGGATTATTGGCGGTTTCCTACTCCTTATCTTAAATATTCTTTATATTCCTAACGCTGTAGTTGCAACATTGGGCTATTTTTCTGGGACAGGTTTTGCAATTGGTTCAGGCTCCATAGTTTCGCCTTTAAGTTTTGATCTTCACTCGATCCCAGCATTTCCTCTCTTAGGTGCAATTCCATCTGGAACTTCACGGTGGGCACACTTTGGAGTACTGGTCGTAATTATTTCTGGAGCGCTCCTAGCGAGTTGGATGGTTGCACTCAGTACAAGAATTCTCATGCAATCTTTGCTGGCATCGATTCTTATTATCGCCGCTCTTGGATATGCAGGAAGCGGGGCACTAATAACCGATGCCATGTCTGCAATGGGTGTCTCGCCATGGAAGTTCACTCTTTCTGTCG
>WLHG01000044.1 GCA_009702845.1 Actinomycetota bacterium | reverse complement strand
TGTCCACTTTGATAATTCTGTAACTGCCCGCCCGGGGGATGAGGTTGAAGTTGTTATTACACAAGCATCGGCACACTATTTAATTGGAACTCCAGGTGCGATTCGTAAAACTCGTGGCGCAGATGCACATGAGGCGCGCAATAAAGAGGCATCTCGAACTGCCACGATGCTCGGGATGCCGACATTAGCAAAATGAGTCTGATTGTTGTTTGTGGGGCAACGGCTACCGGCAAGAGTGAGTTAGCTATTGCCTTAGCGCATCACTTTGATGGCGAGATTATCAATGCAGATTCGATGCAGATTTACCGAGGCATGGATATCGGTACAGCTAAATTGAGCGTTGAAGATCGACAAGGAATTCCTCATCACTTATTGGATGTATTAGATGTAAATCAAGACTCAACCGTCGCCTGGTATCAAAGCGCTGCACGCGCTGCAGTTGCTGATATTGAAAATCGTGGCAAGCGCGCAATTATTGTCGGCGGAACCGGTCTATATATTAAGTCGATTTTGGACGAGCTCAACTTTCCAGATACCGATCCAGCCGTGAGGGAGAGTTTAGAGAAAGAGTTGGAAGAGATTGGCTTAAGCGCACTTTTTGAGCGATTAGAGAAGTTAGATCCTGCGGCAGCGATAGCAATAGATCGAGCAAATGCACGTCGAGTGATTCGAGCACTTGAAGTAATTGAAATTACAGGAAAACCTTTTACTGCAAACTTGCCGCGCGAGGCCAGTTCTCGATATCCAGATGCCAGACAATTTGGGTTAGTCATGGATCGCCCGAGTTTAGATGTTCGAATAAGTGAGCGCGTGGATCGCATGTGGGAGCAAGGCTTTGTCGGTGAAGTTGATCAACTCTTGGAAAGTGGAATAACGCAGGGGCGCACCGCCCAGCTTGCCCTTGGTTATTCGCAAGTGATCGCCTTTCGAAAGGGTTTAATGAGTGAAGATGAGGCGCGCGAAGACACCAAACGTGCGACTCGACAGTATGCAAGGCGACAAGAGACCTGGTTTTCTCGTGATGGACGCATCACCTGGATATCTCCCATTCAACCCCGCTTAGAGACCGTCCTGGCCCATCTTGAGAAGATAAACTCAATTCAATGATCGCAACATATGGGCACGGCACGCACAATGACTTCATCCTTGTATTTGATCCAAGTGATGAGCATTCGATTACGACTGCCCAAACTGCCGCTATCTGTAATCGCGAAAGTGGAATTGGTGCCGATGGCTTAATTCGAATTATTAAGCGCGATGGTAAGTGGTTTATGGACTATCGAAATGCCGATGGCTCACTTGCCGAAATGTGCGGAAATGGTATTCGCGTTATGGCACGTTACTTGGTCGAACGCGGACATATGCCTGAAGGAATCTTTGCAATTAATACCCGGGACGGCATCAAACATCTGCGCGTACCAATGGTGGGGGACATCTCAGTCAACATGGGGCAAGTCACGAACGAGGGCGAAGAGATCACGGCTGCTACAAACTCCTCGATCTGGAATGGTTACAACATCAGTATTGGGAATCCGCACGCCGTCGTCTTTGTTGAAGATATGAAGGATGTTGGTCCATTAAATGAGCCTCCAGTAGTTCGACCTCGGGACTCATACCCGGAAGGAGTCAACGTTGAGTTTGTGCAGATTACCGGTGATCACGAACTCGCTATGCGTGTATATGAGCGTGGAAGTGGTGAGACTCAATCCTGCGGAACGGGCACATGCGCTGTGGCATTAGCGGCAGTCCTGCACACCAAAGATCGTTTGCCATCGACGTGGATCATTAATCCACCAGGGGGTCGACTCGAAGTATCGATTGATGCACATTCAAATGCGACATTAGTTGGACCTGCAGTTCTTGTCAGAGATGTAGATATCTCGGAGTTTCTTAATGCCTAATAAAGATGTAGGAGATCAGTTCGAGGCTTTAATGCGCGAGAGTGCGCGCATTGCCGCAGAATACGATTCATCCGAGAGTGATGAGTTAGTAGATCCAACTCTTGAACTCTCAGAGCGCCATGCACTGCGTCGCGTACGAGGTTTTTCAACAGAGCTTCAAGATATCTCCGAGGCCGAATATCGTCAGTTACAGCTAGAACGTGTGGTCTTAGTTGGTGTTTGGACCGAAGGAACTTCAACGATGGCTGAAAACTCTTTGGCCGAACTAAAGGCGTTAGCCGAAACGGCAGGCTCTGAAGTTCTTGAGGGTTTGATTCAGCGCCGCGACAAACCAGATCCCGCGACATATATTGGCTCTGGAAAAGTTGAAGAGTTACGACAAGTCGTTATAGCTACAGGCGCTGACACTGTCATCTGCGATGGCGAGCTCTCACCTTCACAGCTGCGCCAGCTAGAAGAAAAAGTAAAAGTCAAGGTTGTAGATCGCACCGCACTTATTTTGGATATCTTCGCGCAGCATGCAAAGAGTAAAGAAGGCAAGGCTCAAGTCGAGCTCGCCCAGATTGCATATCTTCTTCCTAGGCTTCGCGGTTGGGGTGATTCACTCTCACGCCAAGTCGGTGGACGAGCAGCCGGTGGCGCCGGAATTGGTGGACGTGGACCAGGTGAGACAAAGATCGAAACAGATCGACGTCGAATTCGAGACAAGATGGCAAAACTGCGTGGTGAAATCGCGCAAATGAAAACATCGCGCGATACTAAACGCCAAGAACGAAAGCGTTTTAATATTCCATCGGTTGCAATTGCGGGCTATACAAATGCAGGTAAATCATCGCTATTAAACCGCTTAACTGATGCCGGAGTCCTTGTAGAAAATGCACTCTTTGCAACGCTGGATCCAACGGTTCGCAAATCTTCAACCAGCGATGGGCGCGTATATACACTTACCGACACTGTTGGTTTTGTTCGACATTTGCCACATCAATTAATCGATGCATTTAAATCCACCCTAGAAGAAGTCTCTGGCGCCGATGTCATCGTGCACGTAGTCGATGGATCACACACCGATCCATTTGAACAAATTCGGGCCGTGCGACAAGTCATTGCCGAAATTGGCGGAGCAGAAATTCCTGAGATTATTGCAATCAATAAAGTCGATATTGCCGATCCTGAAAAAGTTATGGAGATTCTGCGCAAAGAGCCCAATAGTTTTGCATTCTCTGTGCGCACTGGATTTGGTGTTGATGCTTTAGTTCATGCCATTGAAAGCCTCTTGCCAAGACCGAGTGTTGAGATCACAGCGGTGATTCCATACAGCAGAGGTGACCTGATTCACGCGATACATGAGCATGGAGAGATATTTTCAGAGGAGTATGTGGAGGCTGGAACGGCGATTCACGCTCGAGTTGACGGGGGGCTAGCACAAGCGATAGAAATCGCCCAGGTGAGTGGGGAATAACTCCGACACGCCGAAGGTTATAGCACCTAGTACGCATGTAATAGGTCATGATGCGCCCGCAGGACCGTATTGGCATTGATGAATTTGATTATTTAAGGAATCGAGGTGAGAGCAGTGGCAACAGATTACGACACCCCCAGAAAAACCGATGAAGAGCTACACGAGGAGTCGTTAGAAGAGCTAAAAGCCAAACGTGTTGATGCTCAATCCGGTCAGATAGATGTCGATGAAGCAGAGGCGGCAGAGACTCTCGAACTTCCAGGAGCGGATTTATCTGGTGAAGAGCTTGCTGTACGCGTTGTTCCAAAACAAGAGGATGAATTTACTTGTTCACGCTGTTTCTTAGTCCATCACATCACGCAACTTGCAAAGGGTGAAGGCGCGAAAGCTGTTTGTAAAGAGTGCAATTAATTAGAGGTTAGAGCTTTAACTAATTCTTCGCCATTATTACTCGTTATTAGCCAGTATGGTGTTGCATCTCTGGAGTCTAGAATTTCTACGCGTACTCCAGTTGAAGACCAAAATCTTATTCCTAGAAACGCTGCGGGATTGGCATCGCGTGTTCGAAGCACACGCACTTCCTGACTTGTTAAGGATTGCGCCGTACCTAAATACTCGAGCGCTATATGAGCCGGTCCTACACGTAGCTCGTCGTCATCAACTTCAATAACCATTGCCGTTTTGAGTGCGATAAGAACCAATAGAGCAGTTACGGCGATAAATGCCACTAGCGCTGTTGTGTCGCCAAGAGCTGCCCAAATTGAGAGCACTAAAGAGAGGAGAAAGAAGTAAATCAACGCCAGCAGCCACAGTGGCATACGGATCACTTCTCGATATCGCATAGGAGTTACGGTATCGGATACTCTTAACTTATGAGTCGCATCTACAGCACCACGCCACCAGCAGGAGCGATAATTCCAGAGCGCCATCCCAAGGCACCACCGATTGGCTCCAAGATTCCATCACATTTTGGCCACTGCTTTGGTTGCGGTGAACTCCATCCGACAGGTTTGCACTTAGTTGCATATGCCGGTGCCGGTGCAGACATAAGTGCGCAATTTACAGTTACCGAAAATCATCAAGGTGCACCCGGTTTAGCTCATGGAGGTTTGTTGTCTCTGGCCTTTGATGAGGCGTTAGGTAAATTAATGTGGCTATTACGCGCACCAGCAGTTACCGCGCGCCTCGAAACAGATTTCTTGAAACCTGTTCCTATGGGTTCAACGCTTCATATAACGGCAAAAATTACTGGACAGGTGGGTCGCAAAGTCTATTCAAGCGCCGAGGGTCGCCTTAATTCACCCGATGGTCCTCTCGTCGTACGTGCTGCTGCCCTCTATGTCATAGTTCCTATGGAGCATTTCTTAGATAATGCACCGAAAGAATATCTTGCACAGATTTCCAAGAGCCCAGAGTTGTTGGCTTTTGCAGATCCCGACTTTGAGATTAACCCTTAACGCATGGCACAGGTTCAGGTTCTCATTACTCGGATTGACCCACTGGTGGCCTTGCCAACCTATGCAAAGGGTGGTGATGCGGGCGCGGATTTAACAACGACGATCGATTTCACTTTAGCCCCTGGGGAGCGCAAGCTAGTTCCAACTGGAATCGCAATCGCCCTGCCCGATGGATACGTTGCTCTCGTGCATCCGCGATCAGGATTAGCAATTAAAAATGGAGTGACTGTACTTAACTCTCCTGGAACTATCGATGCCGGCTATCGCGGAGAGATTTCCTGCATTCTGATTAATCATGACTCGCGCGAATCTATCTCTTTTACACGAGGAGATCGCATCGCTCAGTTAATCATTCAAAAAGTAGAGCGTGCAAATTTTGTTGAGCTTGCAGAGCTTCCTGGTTCTAGCCGGGGTAGCGGTGGATTTGGATCAACGGGGAGCGCATGAGCGAACATAATCAGGACCGCGAAAAAGTCATGGGAGCCCTTGGCGGGAAAAAGGGCCTCATTGATTCCGGAGTGCCGGCAATTGTCTTTCTTGTTCTTTTTAACGTAAAGCACGATCTTAAAACCGCCCTTACTGGAGCGATTACCCTCTCTCTTCTTCTTGCGATCCTTCGACTTGTTAGAAAAGATACGGTTCAGCATGCCGCTTCTGGCCTATTTGGAGTTTTACTGTGTGCATACTTTGCCAATAAAAGCGGAAATGCCTCAGACTTCTATATTCCAAAACTCGTTACAAATCTCGCCTATGGAACCGCCTATTTACTTGCTAACTTAATTGGTTGGCCGCTGATGGGCATAGTACTTGGCCCATTGTTGGGCGAGAATTTCTTGTGGAGAAGTGATCCTGCGCGTAAGAAAATTTATACCCGCGCAAGTTGGATCTGGGTAATTATGTTTTATCTTCGTATTGCGGTGCAGTATCCAATTTACCGAAGTGGAAACGTCAATTTATTGGGCACTGTAAATCTAGCAATGGGATACCCATTATTCTTTGCTGCAGCTTATTTATCGTGGTTAGTAATCAAAACGGCGCCACCAGTGCACAAAGCTGAGATTTAAACTATAAAACAGGCTTTAATCTTTGCCTCAGCACTAGCTGATGCAACAAATAGAAGTTCATCTCCGGCTGCAAAAACATCATGCGCCTTTGCGCTGATGACACGACCATCTCTAACAATTGCGGCAAGAATGGCATCGGCCGGGAGTTCTATCTCTTCAACAGTTTTACCAATACATGAAGAGCCATCAGGGAGAGTTAGCTCAACTAAGTTTGCTTGACCTTTCTTAAATGAGAATAAACGCACGACATCGCCAACGCTAACTGCCTCTTCAACGAGGGCTGCAATAACGCGAGGAGTGGAAACGGCCACATCAACACCCCACGAGGAGTCAAATAACCATTCGTTCTTAGGGTGATTAATACGGGCAACTACTCTTGGTACTCCATACTCAGTCTTGCCGAGAAGTGAAGTGACGAGATTTGCCTTGTCATCGCCAGTTGCAGCGACTAGAACATGGCAGTTATTCAAGTGTGCTTTATCTAATGATGTAATTTCACAAGCATCGGCCATTAACCATTCGGCATCTGGAACACTCTCAAGCTTGAGAGCCTTGGGATCTTTGTCAATAAGTAGGACTTGATGCCCATTATCTAGAAGTTCGCGTGCGATAGCACGACCTACATTGCCGGCTCCAGCAATTGCAATTCTCATTCATCGCTCACTTTCTGGAGAAGCGTTGAGAATCGATTCAACGCCCGTTAAATCCTCATCGGCAACCATGACATGCACGAGGTCGCCCTGTTGCAGAACGGTATGCTGATCGGGAACCATGCCAAAACCCAATCGCGTAATGAATGCAACGCGAGCCTTGGTGAGCTCATCAATAAGTAGAATTTGTCGACCATACCAATCCTGATGAGGATGAATTTCGCAGAGTCGAATCGTTCCGCTTGCATCACGCCACTCAGAGCGCGATCCCTCGGGTAGAAGTCTTCGCAGAATCTGATCAGTTGCCCATAAAACGGTAGCAACCGTCGGAATTCCAACACGTTGGTAAATCTCAGCCCGACCTGGATCGTAGATTCGAGCGACAACATTTTTGACGCCAAACATTTCTCTAGCTACTCGTGCTGCCAAGATATTGGAGTTGTCACCATTACTGACCGCGGCAAATGCGTCGGCCCGTTCAATTCCGGCCTCACGCAATATATCTCGATCAAAGCCGACACCAGTGATGGTGTCTCCTTTGAAATCTGGGCCAAGTCGACGGAAGGCTTCGCGAGCCTGATCGATGATTGAAACAGTATGTCCAGCGGCTTCAAGCTCGATAGCTAATGAAGATCCGACTCGACCGCAACCCATGATGACTACGTGCACATGCATTAACTTACACCCATAGGCTTACATACATGGAATCAGGCAAATCAGCGCGCTGGGCAGTAGGGGATAGTTTTGAGGCGGTGATCGAAAAAGTAGCTCATGGTGGACATTTCATCGTTCGTCATGAAGGCGCAGTCTTCTTCGTTAGGCATGGAATTCCGGGTGAGAAATGCAGGATAACTATTACTTCAACGGGCTCTTCATTTAACCGCGCCGATGTTGTCGAGGTTTTAGAGCCATCGATCGATCGCGTCGCCGCCCCATGTCAATATGCTCATCGAAGCGGATGCGGTGGCTGCGATTTTCAACATATCTCGCTTCCTCGTCAGCGCCAGCTAAAGGCCGATGTCATCACCGAGCAGTTCACCAGAATTGCAAAGATGGATCTTCATGTCGAAGTAGAAGAGGTTAGCGGGCCACTTCATTGGCGTACCAGATCGATTGCGACAACAAATAACCGCGGCGAGCTTGGTTT
>WLHG01000043.1 GCA_009702845.1 Actinomycetota bacterium | reverse complement strand
GCTGCAAGTCCAAGACCTTCGTTAGCTGAAACAACTGCATCGAGCTTTCCGCCAGCCTTTGATAGCTGCTGTTCGAAAATAACTCCACCCTTTGCGTTATCCCAATCTGGGACAGCTGTGTCATCGACAAGTGTGTAGGCCTTTGAATCGATCAAAGGACGTAGCACTGAGTCATAGCCAGCCTTGAAAAGAGTTGCATTGTTATCTGTAGGTGAACCGTTCAAGTACACGATACGAGCAGTTGTCTTACCTGCAGCATCTAGACATGCCTTGATGCCTTCACCTTGAAGACGACCGACTGCTTCGTTATCAAATGATACGTAGTATGAAGCTGAGCCATTAAGTGTTAGGCGGTCGTAGTCGATTGTCTTAACACCCTGTGCTGCAGCCTTATCCTGAACAGCCTTAGCTGAATCTGAATCTAGGTTTACTAGGATAAGAACCTTTGCGCCAGCTGTAAGCATCTGGTCTGCAATTGTTGCGAATGCAGCAACGTCACCGTTTGCATTCTGAATATCTACTTTAACTCCAGCTGCATCAAATGCCGCTTGTAGGAATCCGCGGTCAGCAGTTTCCCAACGGTTTGATGATGCTGCATCCGGAAGAATTACTCCGACGAAGCCTTCTGCAGCTTCGTCAGCCTTTGAGCAACCTGTGAGTGCGATTGCAATTGCAGCAAATGCTGCAGTAATCGCGAGGCGGCGTTTTGTCATATATGAAACACCTTTCGATGGGAGAAACACCCCAGGGCAAAGGTATTTTGCCCAGATGAGGAGGGTGAATCCGTTACCGCACGCTAGTAGATAACCCAGGAAAGGGCATTAGGAAATTTGGATGAAACACTCTTATTCATCTAACGATTAGGTAACGGTAATAACGCTCTAACGGTAGCCTTAGCAAATGTCATCACAGATCGAACAGCTTGAGGCGGCCATCAAGGCGGCGATAACGCGAGCGATAACAACTGACGCTTTTGCTGGGGTAACCCCTACATCAATAACATTAGAGCGGCCAAAAAATCGCGACCACGGTGACTATGCAACTTCGGTTGCTTTGCAGTTAGCTAAAGCGGCAGAAAAAAATCCTCGCGATGTTGCTCAAATAATTGCAGAGCAATTAAAAGGTGTTGAGGGAATTTCTAAAGTTGAGATTGCAGGACCTGGATTTATTAACATCACTTTGAATCGAGCTGGTCAAGCCGAACTCGTATCGACGATCTTACTCGCTGGAAAAGATTACGGCCGGGGCAAGGCGTTAGCCGGTGTGCGTATTAACTTAGAGTTCATCAGCGCAAATCCAACTGGCCCTCTGCACTTAGGTCACACTCGATGGGCAGCCGTTGGTGATGCACTTGGTCGAGTACTGAGTGCAGCCGGTGCCGAAGTAACACGAGAGTTTTATATTAATGATCGCGGAAACCAGATGGAGCTATTTGGCGCATCAGTTGAAGCGGCAGCTTTGGGCAAACCAATTCCCGAAGATGGATATAAGGGTGAATACATTGGCGATCTTGCCAAAGAGGTGGTTGCTGATAATCCTGCATTGATGTCTCTACCAGAAGGCAAACGTCAAGGTGCATTTCGTGAGGCCGCTTACCAAGTTCAGTTAAAGGATCAACAACGAGTCTTGAATATTTTAGGAACCCACTTTGATATCTGGTTCTCTGAACGCTCACTTCACGCCCAAGGAGCAGTAGAACATGGAATTGAAATACTTCGAAAGCAAGGACATGTTTTTGAAGAAGATGGCGCAATATGGCTTCGTACAACTGATTTTGGCGATGATAAAGATCGGGTTTTAACTAAGTCTGATGGTTTGCTTTCATATTTTTCATCAGATACCGCTTACTATATTAATAAGCGCGAGCGGGGCTTTGACATCTGTATCTACATGTTAGGCGCAGATCACCATGGCTATATTGGTCGATTAAAAGCTATTGCCGCATGTGCCGGTGATGATCCCGAATACAACATACATGTATTGATTGGCCAGTTAGTAAAGATTATGGAGGGCGGACAAGAGGTAAAACTCTCAAAACGCGCCGGAACGATTATCACTCTAGAAGAGTTAGTCGAAAAAGTTGGGGTCGATGCCGCTCGCTATACATTAATTAGATATCCGGTTGATACGCCGATGGTCATGGATGTCGATGTCCTAAAGCGCAACACAAATGAAAATCCTGTCTATTACGTTCAGTATGCACATGCGCGAATCGCTGCTGTTTTGCGAAATGCCGCTGATCTAAATATTTCACTTGATCTGAATAGTTTTGATCCATCGCAATTAACCCATAATCGAGAGAATGAACTACTGGGCAAGCTTGCAGAGTTCCCCCGAATCGTTGCCACGGCCGCCGAACTACGACAGCCACACCGAATTGCGCGTTACCTAGAGGATTTAGCTGGCACTTATCATGGCTTCTACGCCGATTGCCGCGTACTACCAATGGGTGAGGAAAATCCAACTCCACTGCATACGGCGCGACTATTACTGTGTACCTCTACAAAAGTTGTGATAGCCAACGGCTTGGATTTATTAGGCGTTAGTGCACCGGAGAGGATGTAAGCATGTGGTCAGCTAACGTTTCAACGGGCAAAGAACTTTCAATTTCAGGAATCACTGCAACAGCCCTTGCCAAAGAGTTTGCAACTCCAGCCTTTATTATGGATGAGGCAGATTTTCGAGCGCGCGCTACCAATTGGAATAGCGCACTTAATGCCGGATTCGGCGACAATGCTGGCACTGTTTACTACGCAGCAAAAGCCTTTATCTGCACCGAAGTTGCGCGATGGATTAAAGATATCGGTATCGGAATCGATGTTTGCACCGGAGGCGAACTTGCAGTTGCACTTGCAGGTGGCATTGATCCATTAAAGATTCAAGTTCATGGCAATAATAAATCTGTAGCAGAGATTGAAAAGGCTGTCTCGGTTGGCGTAAGTACGATTGTAATTGATTCACTCTTTGAAATTGAGCGAGTCGCAACAGCGGCCAAGAACTCCGGAAAAGTTCAAAGAGTTTTGCTGCGCCTAACTCCAGGTATCGAAGCCCATACTCACGAATCAATCGCTACGGCACACGAGGATGTTAAATTTGGGTTTTCAATTGCTAGCGGTGCTGCATGGAAGGCAATAGAAGAAGTTCGCAAGCATCCATCGATCGAACTACGCGGTTTGCATGCACACATTGGTTCGCAGATTTTAGATACCGATTCATTTGAAATTAGTGCCGAGAGACTCATAGCTTTACTTGCCAAGTATCGGGATGCATTCGGGGCAGAGCTTCCCGAACTTGATTTAGGTGGGGGATATGGAATTCACTATCTGCCAGGTGATGAAGAGCTAACGCCAACTGTTGTTATGCAAGCGCTATCAACGGCCGTGCGTACAAATTGTGAGAACAATAATTTACAGATCCCTCGAATATCAATTGAGCCAGGCAGAGCAATTGTTGGACCAACTATGTTTACTTTGTATGAGGTCGGCACTATAAAAGATGTGACGCTGGAGAATGGTGATAACCGTCGCTACATATCTATTGATGGCGGAATGAGCGAAAATATTCGCCCAGCCCTTTATGCAGCCGAGTACACAGCAGTACTAGCAAATCGCACGAGCAGTGCACCGCTTCTGTCTACACGTCTAGTTGGAAAGCACTGCGAAACCGGTGACATTCTTATTCGTGATATCGCCTTGGCTAGTGATATCGCACCTGGTGATTTATTAGCGACTCCCGCAACTGGAGCATATGGTCGCAGTATGGCTAGCAACTACAACCATGTTCCACGTCCGCCAGTTATCGCAGTGATTAATGGAAAAGCCCGCGTTATTGTGCGCCGTGAGACCGAGGCAGATCTGCTGGGATTGGATTGTTAACGCCGATACACGCATCTGTGAAAGAATAACCCGCATGGATGAAGGCCTGAAAACAATCTCAATTGGCATGCTCGGAGCCGGCGTGGTCGGCAGCCAGGTCGCTCGCCTTCTTCAATCCGATCGACAGGAGCTCTCCGATCGCTCGGGAGCCCTGCTTGTATTGAAAAAAGTTGGCGTTCGCAGCAATTCACCGCGCGAGGGTATATCTGCATCAATGATTACGACAGATTTGCACTCCATCGTGACTGATCCCGAGATTAATATTGTGATTGAAGTTTTGGGTGGAATCGAACCCGCAAGAACTTTAATTTTAGAGGCGATAAAGAATAAGAAATCGGTAATTACTGCCAACAAAGCCCTTCTTGCAACACATGGGCATGAGCTCTTTAATGCAGCAGATGCGGCCAAGGTTGATTTGTATTACGAAGCGGCCGTTGCAGGTGCGATTCCAATTATTCGCTCGATGCGCGAGTCATTAGCCGGTGATCAAATTACTCGGGTTATGGGAATTGTAAATGGCACAACTAATTTCATATTGACGAAGATGCATGAAGAGGGCCGTGAGTTTGCCGATGTGCTTAAAGAGGCGCAGGCGTTGGGCTATGCAGAGGCTGATCCAGCTGCCGATGTAGATGGCCATGATGCCGCAGCTAAAGCCGCTTTATTAGCTAGCTTGGCATTTCACAGTACCGTCACAATCGATGAGGTTTACTGCGAGGGAATTACAAAGATCTCTTTAGATGATGTAACTGCTGCAAAGAAGATGAATGCCGTGATTAAACTTTTGGCAATTGCCGAGATCACTGAAAAGGAAGAGATTTCAGTTCGAGTACATCCGATGATGCTTCCTAGTTCGCACCCATTGTCATCGGTGCGTGATGCCTTCAATGCCATTTACGTTGAATCTGAATCAGCGGGCGAGCTTATGTTTTATGGGCGCGGTGCAGGTGGAGCGCCAACTGCATCAGCGATTTTGGGTGACTTAGTTGCCGTGACACGCCACCGTGCATATTCAACTGTTGGATATGGCGAATCCGATTATGCCGATCTCGATATTGCACCGATGAGTGAGGTTCGATCTCAATTCTTTGTCCGCCTGCATGTTGCAGATAAGTCAGGCGTATTAGCCTCAATCGCTCAGACTTTTGCCAGTGAAAACATTTCTATTCAGACAGTTCATCAGGCCGGTATAGGCAAAGATGCCGAGCTTGTTGTGGTTACACACAGCGCAACTGAGGCCTCACTCATTGCCTGCATGAGTAAGCTCGCAGCGTTGGAGATTGTCACAAAGGTTGAAGCGGCAATTCGTGTTGAAGGAGCGGTAGCTTAAATGGCTATATTTGGAAAGAAAGCTATCCAAAGAGGTGCCCATCAATGGCGCGGGGTCATTGAGGAGTATCGCCATCGTTTACCTGTTAGCGCAGATACCCCCATTATTTCCCTGCGTGAAGGTGGAACGCCACTCATTCATGCAGCGTTTCTTTCTGAACTGTTGGGCAACGATGTTTGGATTAAATACGAAGGCCTGAATCCAACTGGATCTTTTAAAGATCGTGGGATGACGATGGCAATATCTAAAGCTGCCGAAGCAGGTGCAAAGGCGGTTATCTGCGCCTCAACTGGAAACACATCAGCCTCTGCTGCAGCCTATGCCGTGAAGGCGGGAATGACTCCGGCAGTATTGATTCCACAAGGCAAAATCGCGATGGGCAAACTCGCTCAAGCGGTGATTCACGATTCAACAATTTTGCAAGTAAATGGAAATTTTGATGACTGCCTCACTCTTGCCCGCGAACTATCTGAAAACTACCCAGTTGCACTTGTTAATTCAGTGAACCCATTTCGTATTGAGGGTCAAAAGACAGCAGCTTTTGAAGTAGTAGATATGTTGGGAAATGCTCCAGATATTCACGCTCTGCCCGTAGGCAATGCCGGCAATATCACTGCATATTGGAAGGGATACAAGGAGTACCGCAAGGACGATATGTCTACTCGTCTTCCAGCGATGTACGGCTTTCAAGCCGCAGGCTCGGCCCCCATAGTAAAAGGTAAAATTATTAAGAATCCAGAGACAATTGCAACTGCAATTCGTATTGGAAATCCCGCCTCATGGGCACAAGCCGTGGATGCTCGGGACTCGTCCGGCGGTGTTATTGATTCAGTTACAGATCGAGAAATCCTGAGCGCATACCGCTTAATCGCAGCTAAAGAGGGCATTTTTGTTGAGCCATCCTCGGCCGCCGGATTAGCTGGACTTATTAAATATAAGAAGGCTGGAAAACTACCGAAAAATAAGAGCATCGTCATCACAGTCACAGGCCATGGGTTGAAAGATATTTCGCACGCGCTAGAGACTGCAAAGAAGCCTATTGTCGTGCCAGTCAACGTTAAAGCTGCCGCAAAGGCGTTAGGCCTTAAATAGAATGAAACCTACTTTTCGAGCCCAGCCCATGCAGGTACAAGTGCCTGCAACGAGTGCCAATCTTGGACCTGGCTTCGACAGTTTAGGTTTAGCCCTTGGAATGCACGATCGCTATATCGCCCAAGTTTTAGATGAGCAGATAATCGATATTGATATAACTGGAGAAGGCGCGGATGTGCTGCCACGTAATGAAAAAAACTTAGTAATTAAATCTATGTATAAGGGTTTTGAATTTCTTGGGGGTAAACCACGCGGCATCGCACTTCGCGCATTAAATGTAGTGCCGCATAGCCGCGGACTTGGATCTTCGGCCAGCGCAATCGTGGGTGGCTTATCGCTGGCGCGGGCTCTTGTATTAGGTGGCAGCGAACGAATGAGCAATGACGATATTTTAAACCTGGCCAATGATTTGGAGGGACACCCCGATAATGTGGCGGCCGCGATTTACGGCGGCGCAACTGTTGCTTGGCAGGAGATGCAGCATGGACACAAAACCGCGCTGGCAATCCAGTTAGAAGTCGATTCTCGAATTAGCGCCATTGCATTTGTACCATCAACTTCAGTCTCAACTTCAAAAGCGCGCAAGATGCTCCCTGAAATAATTACGCACTCCGATGCAGTAAAGAACTCGACTAATACGGCCTTGCTCGTGCACGCTTTGCAGCACCGTCCAGATTTACTTCATACTGCTACAGAGGATTTCTTACATCAGTCTTACCGTGCCGAGGCGATGCCAGCCTCATTTGAACTGCTCATGAAGCTTCGCAAAGCTGGCGTGGCAGCATTTATTTCAGGTGCCGGTCCAACAGTTTTAGTTCTCCATACCGGGGGATCGGCCGAAGTAGAGGAGCTCACGCGAGCCGCTGGAGGCAGATTTAGCGCCCTAGCCCTTGGTATCTCGCGTACTGGTGCCAGCCTAGTTTGAGCATAAATTTTGTCCTTCTAGTCACGTACTGCTAACATTTACACATCTGCTAGGCCCTTTATATTGGGTCGGAAACACATCAGATAAATAAGAAAACAATCCACGGTTTCACGGGTTAGAAAACAAGCCCGTAGACCAATAGCGAAAAGAAACAGATGACAACAACAGAAGAGCCAGTACGTTCACAAAGTCCAGAGCTTGCCGCAATGACCCTGCCAAAATTAAAGACTGTTGCAACACAGCTAGGTGTCGATGGCGCAGCCAAGATGAAGAAGGACGCGTTAGTCGAAGCGATCGCCGATTTACAGGCTAAGAATCGCGAAGCGGCTAAGGCTGAACGCGAAGCGCGCCGTGAAGCCCGCAATAGCCGTAAGAAAGAGAGCAAGCCGGCAGCTACTAATACTCAAGATTCAGATGATGGATCAGAAGATGATGCACCATCTAGTAATAATGATCGCGGCAACCGCAACGATCG
>WLHG01000042.1 GCA_009702845.1 Actinomycetota bacterium | reverse complement strand
TATGGATGCATAGGACGGGTAAAAACTTGACGGACAGAGCCTTTTTCAACAATTCGACCGTCATACATCACCATAACTTCATCAGCAAACTGAGCCGCTACACCTAGATCATGGGTTATCAATAACACGGATAGATTTCGCTCTACCGCCAATTTATCAACTAGATCAAGGACTCGAGCCTGCGTTGTAACGTCAAGGGCGGTTGTGGCCTCGTCTGCAATTAGAAGCTTTGGACTTCCACTCAGGGCCATTGCAATGACCGACCTTTGAAGCATCCCTCCGGACATTTCAAATGGGTAGGAGTTAAGACTTTTCTCGGGATCAAGAATCCCAACGTCATTCAAGAGTTCAAGTGCTCTTACTTTTGCTGCCTTCGTACTGACGTCCGAATAGAGCTGGATTGACTCAATAATTTGTCGCCCCACCCTCATTATGGGATTAAGCGTCGACATGGGATCTTGATAAATCATCGCAATCTCGGCGCCCCGAATAGTTCTAAACTCTTTATCCGTCAAGGAGGATATTTCACGATCACCCAACCAAATCTTGCCAGTTTGTATCTTGACTGGATGATCAACCAATCGCATGATTGAGAAGGCAGTTAAGGACTTTCCGCTTCCTGATTCGCCAACAAGTGCCACTTTGGTACCTGTTGGAATTGTGAATGAAATATCGTCGACGGCTGGTACGGCACCTTCAAAGGATGGAACCGTAACGGTTAGATTCTCTACTCTCAGTACATCGCTCATGAAGATGATCTCTTTGAATCCAGCGATAATCGCAATTGCTCACCGTAGTTATTGAAAACTAATATTGTCATCATCACCGTAATCACAGGAAATAGGACAAACCAAATTGAATTGTAAATTTGTGCGTATCCCTGAAGGATGAGAGTGCCCAGGGAAGCATTAGGTGGTTGAAGCCCAAATCCCACAAAACTTAGTGTGGCCTCTAGCATGACGGCTGAAGCAGCGTTAATACTTATTTGAACGAGTAATTGAGGAGCAATGTTGACCATCACTTCGTTCCATACCAGGCGCACTTTTGAAAACCCTGATGCCACTGCCGAAACCACATATGGTGAAGCTAGTTCGGCTTTGACCGCACTTCGCGCCATCCTTGCAGTTGAAGGCGAGAGTAAAATTCCTGCAACCAGGATTAGGGAGGCAACGCTTGATCCTAAAGCTGAAATACAAAATAGTGCGAATAGAATGAGAGGAACGGCCATAAGTGCATCAGCTGTTCGCATCAAGAATTCATCAATCCACCCGCCACGAATACCTGCCAATATCCCCCACGCACTGCCAAGAATAAGTGCAATGGAAGTAGCTCCGAGTGCAATAAGTACTGTTATGCGTCCACCGAAAAGTATGCGTGAGAGTAAGTCTCTACCCAAGTTATCGGTACCGAACAGGTGCGCTCCGGAGGGAGGCGCAAAGTGGTCTCCAACCCCGATTTCGTTTGGTCCATAGGGCGACAAAACATTTGCGAGTAAGAATATTGCTAGTGTTCCTAGGAGAAGAATTAGCGAAGCCGAACCACGAAACTTAACCTTCATTCGTTTCATCTGCTTGAGCGCTTCAAATGTCATTTTGTCACGACTTAACTTGCAAAACTCGTTGCCGTGGATCGACAAATCCGCAGATCATGTCAAAAGCAAAAGTCGTAATGATGAAGAGTGCGATGACGACAACTGATACCCCTTGGAGCACGCTGTAATCGCGCGCCGAAGCACTTTCAATCGCAAGAGATCCAATGCCTGGGACCGCAAACATATATTCAATAACGAATACTCCGCCAAGTGCAAATCCAACAATCATGCCTAGCATCGTCAAAGTTGGGACTATAGAGTTCGGCAAAATATGGCGAAATAACACTGCAGAACTTGATAACCCTTTGCCCTTAGCGGTTCTGACATAGGACGAGACTCTAGTTTCAAGAATTGAAGTTCGAAGGTACTTAATTAGGTAAGGGCTGACGACCATTGCACCTGTAAACGCTGGCAAGATCATGAGTTTCAAATTTTGGACGATGCCGAGGTCCATGGATTTAAATCCCTGTGATGGCAATATGTGCCATCTCAAGGCAAATATGTAGACAAGTACAATTCCTATTATGAAACTCGGAGTCGAGAATCCAATCGATGTCACATATCCAATAAAGCGATCAGTGGCAGAACCGGGCTTGCGTATGGCAATTAGAACGAGCAGGACCGAGAGAATTGAAGCGATTACTACTATAAAGAATGTTAACTCCAAAGTTGCTGGAATTCTCTGGCCGACTAATTCACTAACAGGCAATTGAGAGATAAAAGATGTTCCGAAATCTCCTCGTACAACTCCTCCAAGCCAAATCATTAGCTGGACGAGCATCGGGTGATTTAATCCAGCACTCTCTCGTAGAGCGTCAAGAGCAGCGGGAGTGGCGCCCGTTTGGGCTCCATATTTCAACAAGACTGGATCGCCTGGCAGAATACGGATACTCAGAAATACAGTCACGACGCTAAGCACAAGCACAATTGCGCTAGATGCTGCACGTCTGAGAATGAATTTCGTCATCACCACTTCCTCGCTGCTCTCAACTTTTTTCCTCGTGTACTTGTTTAGCTCCCTAGCGACGCTCCCTCAAGATGTGCCATGCCATTAGGTGCTACCCAAATTCCCTTGACGCTTGAACTGGCAGCGTGAACGGTGAAAATGTTAAACATCGCAACGATTGGTGTTTGCGAGTTTTCCAGTTTCAGTCCTTCACACCATGCAGCTTTACGCGCGGCTGGTTTTAGAACAGTAATAGCTTTATCGAAAAGGGTGTCGTACTGGGTGTTGTTCCAGTTCGACTCATTTCCGCCACTCTTCATGTAGTACATGGAGTATGCAGGATCTGGCTGAAGGGAGAAAATATTAGGAACAACAAGTCCTGGATATTTTGTACCTGGAGGATAGAACCCGGCAACCCAGGCTCCAACTTCACTATTTTTGATAGTGAGCTCTACTCCAGCTTTCTTCAAGTCAGCCTGAATAATTTCAGCCATGGTTGTAAATTCAGGAAGAATTCCTGAAACTCCCCACCATGTCAATTTAGTTATACCCGCTTCAGCGAATAGTTTCTTAGCTTTAGCAGGGTCATAGGTGTACTTAGTAAGCCCCGCTTTAGCTGAGCACTGCCAAGGACTTGCATCGGCAACAACAGTGTTATATGCCGAGACTGTACCCTGACCAAAATATGCATTGTCTAACAAGCTCTGACGATTTACTGCATAAGCCATCGCTTGGCGAACCTTTATATTATTGCCCGGCGCATTTTGGTTATCCATGTGCAACACCACGGTTTGACTTGAAGTCTTTGCGCGGAGAAGCTGCAGAGCAGAATTGCTCTTCACGGAAGCGGCATCAGCGAAAGTAAGGTGATCTAGATAATCGATGCTACCAGCGCGCAGAGCGTTAACTGCTGCGGTGGAATCACCTAACTTTGTAAAATCAATTCCGGTCAACCCGGCCTTGGCCCCATAGTAATTTGGATTTGGAACCAAGTTCAGTGAAACGTTTGGTGTGAATTTAGCAACTTTGTATGGTCCAGATGTGGATGGATTTTTATTGAAATTATCAACTTCGCTTACCTTGATAATTCGAATATCGGCTACAGCTTCTGAAAATACCGCATTCGGAGTCTTCAATATGAAGGTAATCGTATTGGCGGTTGTCCGGATGCTATCAACCATGTCAATTTCAATTTTCCATTGACTTACTGGTGTCTTCAGTGTGTATTCAAAGGCTGCCTTGACAGCTTTAGTATTTAAAGGGCTGCCATCGGAGAACTTTGCACCTTGTCGCAATGTAAAGGTCCATTGGGTTGCCGAAGCATTGGCGTTCCATCGAGTGGCTAGATCTGGATCTAGGCCACCACTCTCATTACGGGAGGTTAGACCTGCCCAAAGAAGAGTTGTAAGTGGCATTTCTGTTGCAGATGTCAGAATAATTGGATTGAGCTGTGGAATACCCGCCGCTGATCCATAAACTAGATTTCTGCTCGCCGCTTGGGAGGGCGCAAAGTTAATACCGAGGGTTAATGCAAGTACAAAAGCAACCCCCGCTGCTGTTGCTTTCTTACTTCTCAAACTGCTAACGTCCATAGGCTGCTTCTTTCTTGTATAGGTAGTTTCCTCAATGAATGAACCCCTGAGTGAATGAGCCATCTCTCCGGTCCAGCACCAAGTAGAGACCACACCCCTTTTCGAGTCAATTACTTTATTGGCCAAAAAAATAGCAAAAATAGAATTTTTCAGGGGTGAAAACTATAAAATGACTAATAAAATTGGAATCCTCGCAATAGCCTTATATTTTCCGCGTATTGTGAATGGTGTTGGAGAATTCCAAGGTCAAAATATGAATCTTGAAATGCTCCGCCAGGAGGCTTATGTCGACCGAGCGAGAAGTAACGACGATCTTTAAAAATGGACTCATAGTTGATGGCAGTGGCAGGCCCGGATATCGCGCCGATGTCGCAATTCGTGATGGTTTAATAATTGAAATTGGAGCGTTGAATGAGGCTCCCGCACGCGAAATAATAGATGTTGCTGGAATGGTGGTTGCACCTGGATTTATCGATATTCACACACACTCAGATCTAACCCTGATTTCCAATCCCTTAGCACAGAGCAAAATCCGCCAAGGAGTTACCACCGAGGTAGTTGGCAACTGCGGCTTCGGCGTAGCACCTTTGCCGACCGGCGTTGATGTTGAAAATCTTCGCGCAGCTGTTGCATATATCGACCTTGACCCAAGTATTAATTGGGACTGGAAAACAGTTGATGATTACCTCTCGTACATGGAGAAGTTAAAAACAAGCGTTAACGTTGCCACCCTTGTTGGGCACATACCTATTCACACCGCAGTTGTTGGTTACGGTAAAGAGGATGCAACGCCCTACCAAATCGATGAAATGAAAGATCTATTACTTGAGGGGCTGAACTCAGGGGCCTACGGATTTTCTACAGGGTTGAACTATTCGCCCATCTCATATGCCTCACGCAATGAGCTCTTTGGTTTTGCCGAAGTTGTAGCCACTACAAATACAATTTTTGCTTGGCACATGCGCAATTACGGCGATGACCTTATGAAATCGGTAGAAGAAGTAATTAGTATCGCGCTAGAGACAGGTGCACGAACACAGATTTCCCATTTAGTTGCAGTTGGCGAAAGAAACTGGGGAGCAGTTGCGCGTGCTCTCGATGAGATTGATAAAGCCAATTCTCAGGGTGCAGACATATCTGTCGATGTTTACCCATACCTGGCAGGTAACTGTCCGCTAAGCCAACTTCTTCCTGCATGGGCACAAGAAGGTGGCGATCAGGTAATGAAAAATCGGCTTGTAGATCCACAAGTGCGAAACAAAATCATTAAGGAGTGGGTCGACCCGCTTGTTTCTTGGAGAGAGATACAAATTAGCTCAGTACTTCCAGGGCGAGAAAAACTTGTTGGTCAAAGCATCGCCGATATCGCGCAGACGACCGGTAAGAGTGAAGATGACAGCGCCCTCGACCTACTTGCGGAAATGGGAAATTCAGTCGGAATCATCGCCTTTGGTCGAAGCGAGGCTGATCTCATCTCGATTTTTACTCATCCCCGAGCCCTTATTGGATCAGATGGTCAGTCCCTTGATCCCCTCGGTATTACTGGATCGGGAAGTCCGCATCCCCGCTCTTATGGATGTTACCCCCGTCTCATGAGCTCATTTGTTGGCTCGCATGGAATCACTCTTGAGCGGGCCGTTCAAATGTCTACGAGCGCAGTTGCGCAGAAATTGCAGATGGCTGACCGAGGCGAGATCACTGTTGGTAAGCGAGCCGATCTTGTAGTTTTCGACCCTTCACTTATACGTGACCTCTCGACTTTCACTAGCCCACATCAATATCCTCAGGGGTTACCCCACGTCATGGTCAATGGTGAACTAGCCATACGTAATGGAGACCACACTGGAGCTCGAAGTGGCGATGTTCTGAGGAGAACTCTTTGAATCAAAGAATTGAGCGAATCATTCCCGCTGCCTGAGCTCTATTCTTCACTCGCAAACGCTCATAAATTTTTACAGTCTCGTATCTCGCCATCGATTCGCTAAAAAAGAGGGCCTGCGCAATCTCACGGTTGGATGCACCATCTGCAATCATTCTCGCGATTTCTACCTGCCGCGGAGTCATTTGATACTTCGTCTCTAGGATCGTAGATGCTTCACCTTGCGCAGCTGGCTCTTCATGAACCTTATTAATCTTCTTGGCAATTTCAAGATCTGCAATTTGATTTGGAACCATCGATTGAAGAATCATTGCTAACGCTGTAAATAGTTTCAATTCCCAGCTTTCGACTTCCCGATTCTCATCGAATCCCCATACAACAGATCCAACAATCATGCCATCGTTTACAAGCGGAAAAGCTATGAGCGATTTTAGCCATGGGACATATGTAACCCAAGTTCGAAGATAAACACCGTACTCTTCAATTTCTGTTAAGTTTTTGAGAATAACTGGTTTCCCTGTCAACATCGCATCAACCGATGGAAGCCGCTCTTCCATAGTTGTATATACATCCAACATTTTAGTTGCCGCTTCAGGGTAACCATGAGAGGAAAAATTCGTCGCGATGTTGTCTTCATTAAGTAGGATTATCGAAATTGCTCTAAGACCCAAGATTCCTGGGCTTCTTAAAATTAGTGTCTGTAATAATCGAGCATCTGGTAGAGAGTGCCCGAGTCTTCCAAGCCATTCATTTACCATGTCTAGCGAAAGAAGATGTGGATCAAGCAAGCCATGCGATTCCTCGTTCAAACGTTTTACAAGTCGCAATCCTGCAACCTCATGAGAATTAGGTGTGGTCGTCACATTCAACTCCTCACTTCTTCGAGTTACATGAGGGTATTAGGAGGTGCAAACCGTGTCAATACCATGCGGAATATAAGTGCCCTGTATCTGATTGAGCGCGGGTTATAAGTCGGATATCTACTAGCTAACTACCGAAGCTCTTCCCGACTCAAGGCGCGCAATTGGCACTCGAAATGGTGAACAAGAAACATAGTCAAGGCCGAGTGAGTTAAAGAAATGAATACTGCGTGGATCTCCACCGTGCTCTCCGCATACACCTAGCTTGAAATCACTACGCAACCCACGCGCAAGGTCAACGGCAGTGCGTAGCAAGATTCCAACTCCAGCCTCATCAAGTGACTCAAAAGGATTAAAGGGAAGTAGTTCCAAATCTAAATAGCGCGGTAAGAAGGTTGATTCAACATCATCGCGGCTAAATGCCCAGGTGAGTTGAGTCAAATCGTTGGTTCCAAAAGAGATGAAATCGGCGTAAACGCCTAAGCGATCGGCTGTAATTGCCGCGCGCGGGGTCTCAATCATTGTGCCAATCGGAATGGCCGCATTTATTCCTGAACCCTTAAATGTCTTCACAATCTCTTCATCGAGGGATTCGCGTAAATAGAGGAGCTCGCGCTGTGTGGCAACGAGCGGAATCATTACTTCAGGCCTTGGATCATGGCCCAGCTTTCGAACCTCAAGGAATGCATGTACAAGTGCCCGTACCTGCATTTTGTAGAGCTCTGGAATCAGAATTCCTAAACGAACTCCGCGCAGACCCAACATCGGGTTTGATTCATGTAGGCGGTTAACTGCGGCAAATAAAGCTCTGTCACGCGCAGAAACATCCTCGTTAAGAGCCTCTGCCCGGGCCATCTCAGAACTTAAGGTCACGAGTGATGGTAAGAATTCATGTAACGGTGGATCGAGTAGGCGGATTGTTACCGGCAAACCTGACATTGCCATCATGATTCCGACAAAATCTGCGCG
>WLHG01000041.1 GCA_009702845.1 Actinomycetota bacterium | reverse complement strand
GGCAAAACATAGAAGCCAACACCAAAGTTCTGAAGGGTTGATTTGATCTTCCCACCCTTATTTGCTGCAATCACTCCCCGTTTGATGATGGCTAGACGAAATATCGTGATTCCGATTTCGCGCACCAAGATAACGATTGTGATCCACCAAGGTAGGCGGTTTAAGATCGAGAGTGAAATCATTGCAGTGCCGATCATCACTTTGTCGGCAACAGGATCTAGGAACTTACCGAACTCGGTAATCTCATTTCGGCTACGCGCTAAATTACCATCCAGCACATCCGACATTCCAAGTAGGAAAAATACGACCCATGAAATGTACTGCCAGGTGGGGTCATTTCCGCCATTTTTAAATAACGTGTAAGCGCCAATTGGAACAAATAGAAGTCGAGCAATAGTAATAAAGTTAGGAGTTATAAACCCAGGGAGTCTCATATAGCCTCTGCCACTAAATCCGCGCCCATTGAATCAATTACTACGGCGTCAACATACTGCCCCACTTTAAAATCTGTTCCTATGAATGTGGTGGATCCATCAACTTCTGGACCTTGATGACCCGCACGCCCTTCTTGGAGCTCGGAATCCTCAATGAGAACACGAATATTTTCACCAATCCGCGCGGCCGCTCGGTTAGAGACCATTTCATCGGCTAGTGAAGACAAAATCTCTAAACGCTGGGCAATAACATCGGCATCTATCTTGTCGGCGAGATTGAGCGCCTCAGTATTATCCTCATCGGAATAACCAAATACACCAACGGCATCTAACTTTGCTTGGGTTATAAAAGTTGCGAGCTCATCAAAGTCTTCTTGCGTCTCACCCGGGAACCCAACGATGAAGTTAGATCTAATTCCAGCTTCTGGCGCGAGAATGCGGATTTGATTTATCAGATGCAAGAATTTTTCATTGTCACCGAATCGACGCATACGACGAAGTACTGTCGGGCTAGTGTGCTGAAAAGAGAGATCAAAATATGGGACCGTCTTTGGTGTTGCAATCATCGCTTGAATTAAGGTTGGACGCATTTCAGCTGGCTGCAAATACGATAGACGCACGCGCTCGACACCATCGATTGCGGCAATTTCGGGGAGAATTTTTTCCATTAACTGCAGGTCGCCTAAATCTTTTCCATATGAAGTCGTATTTTCACTCACAAGGAATAGTTCGGTTACACCGTTGGCAACTAACCAGCGCGCCTCATCCATAATTTCGTGAGGCCGTCTTGAAACAAATGAGCCCCGAAAATATGGGATGGCACAGAAAGAGCAACGTCGATCGCAGCCCGAAGCAATTTTTAAGGGTGCCCACGGCGCTGTACCCAATCTCTTGCGCGTGAACTCCTCTGCCGGGCGCGTATCTGCGCGATCGGCCGGGGCAATTGGCAATAGTGCTCGTCGATCTCTAGGGGTATGGGGAACATGCTTGTTACCTGCAACGATTGATTGCAAGCGTGCTGAAATATCTTTGTAATCATCAAAACCCAAGATGGCATCAGCCTCAGGGAGTGCATTGGCAAGCTCTTGCCCATAGCGCTCGGCCATGCAGCCAACGGCAACTACTGCACGCGTTGTTCCGTGCCCCTTTAAGGAGTTCGCCTCTAAAAGAGCGTCAATAGAATCTTTTTTCGCCGATTCAATAAAACCACACGTATTAACAAGTGCAACTTCTGCAGATTCAACATCATCAACTAATGTCCAACCACCGGCGGCTAAACGGCCAGCCAACTCCTCAGAGTCGACTTCATTTCGTGAGCACCCTAGAGTGACAACTGCAACGGTGCGTTTCATTGGGTGAATCTTATCCGATTATGAATTGGCTCCGTACGACACGCTAACTACGGCGCCATTGGGGCCGATCGACGATAACTTCTTGCCATTAACTTCCAAGTCGACTCCCCCAGCATTTCCAACTTTGAGATCCAGTCGAGTATCTGATGTAAAGGTCTTGGTGGCCCCCATGGACATCTGGCCACTAAAAAGAGTACGTCCAACTGCATCGGAGACAAAGATCCAGCTCTTGGCGCGTGCGGCATTTATTACGACCATAACGCCAGTGCCGGTAGTAAATGAGCTCTGTTCAGATGGCGCAGGTGTTGCGCTTTGACTAGAACCCACGCTTGCACTTGCACTTACTGAAGCATCGGCCGTTGGTTGAGTAGAAGTCGTCTCAGCCACTGAGGCGATTTCAACTCCGGTATTTTGAACTGTTGAAATATTTGAAACAACAATTTGAGCTATGCCTGCTACGCCAAGACTGGCAACGGAGATCACAACTAAAGATTTCCACGATATTTTTCGTTTTGCTGACGGTTTGCTCATAATGTTATTTTCAACGAGAAGATCGTGCATCGTGCGCTTTTCAATTGCCTGTTCCTCTTCATACATTCTAAGGAACTCAGTTTCATCGGCATCTAAACGCTTAGCTATATTTCGGATATGGCCCCGCGCATATGTCTGCCCGCCACAACGTGAGAAATCATTTGATTCAATATCGCGAAGAAGAGCTGGGCGGATACTTGTAGCTTCTGCTAACTCCTCAATTGATAGCGCAGCACCTTCTCGCGCCTTAACTATCAATGAACCGAGAGTCATGAAATATCCTAAATATGTCGGGGAACAGTCCTATATTCTAGAACGTGAAACTCATTCGTGAAAGGTCGAGGAGTGAGAACAAGGGGTTAATTCCTAACAAAATCGTGAGGCTGAACGTGAGGGCTAGTACTCCTTAAGAGTCGCAAGAACGGAATCAAGTTCATCGGATTTGACCATCACAGTACGGGCTTTAGAGCCCTCAGATGGACCAACAATTCCGCGAGACTCCATAAGATCCATTAAGCGACCAGCTTTAGCAAAACCGATTCGAAGTTTTCGCTGCAACATAGAGGTCGAGCCAAACTGTGTTCCGACAACAAGCTCAACGGCCTGGCAGAGAATATCTAAATCATCACCGATCTCTTTATCGACCATCTTTGGATGGCTCATGGGCGCAGTGACATCGTCGCGATATCTCGGCTTGAGTTGTTTTCTCACATGGTTTGTAACTGCCTCTATTTCGCGTTCTGAAACATAGGCGCCTTGAATACGTACCGCGCGAGATGCACCCATAGGAATAAAGAGTGCATCGCCCTGTCCGACAAGTTTTTCAGCACCAGGTGTATCTAAAATAACTCGGCTATCGGCTAATGAGCTAGTAGCAAATGAGAGGCGCGATGGAACGTTTGCCTTAATCAGACCGGTGACAACATCGACTGAAGGGCGCTGCGTTGCAAGCACCAAGTGAATTCCAGCAGAGCGCGCAAGCTGAGTGATTCGTACAACCGACTCTTCAACCTCTTTAGCTGCAACCATCATTAAGTCTGCGAGCTCATCGATAATTACAAGAAGGTATGGATAAGGCTCTACTGTGCGATCGCTTCCTTCAGGTGGAATAACTTTTCCGGCACGTACCGCTTTATTAAAATCATCGATATGTCTAAAGCCAAAGGTCGAGAGATCCTCATAGCGAAGATCCATTTCTCGAACGACCCAGGTAAGCGCATCGGCCGCCTTTTTAGGACTGGTAATAATGGGAGTGATTAAATGAGGAATCCCCTCATAGGCCGTGAGTTCAACGCGTTTAGGGTCGATTAGAACTAGTCGAACATCATCAGGAGTTGAGCGGGCCAATATCGAAATAATCATGGCATTGATCATCGAGGATTTACCGGCGCCAGTTGCACCAGCAACCAATAGGTGTGGCATCTTGGCAAGGTTGGCGCAAATGAAATTACCCTCAACATCTTTACCCAGAGCCACCAACATTGGATGATGATCTTGGCCGGCAACAGATGATCGAAGAACATCGCCTAAGGCAACAATTTCACGATCGGCATTAGGAATCTCAATACCTACTGCAGATTTTCCTGGGATAGGAGAGAGAATTCGAACATCACCACTTGCTACGGCATATGAAATGTTTTTCGCAAGGGCGGTGATTCGCTCAACTTTTACCGCGTTACCAAGTTCAATTTCATAGCGAGTAACCGTTGGCCCACGCATGAAGCCGGTAACTTGGGCATCTATTTCAAACTGTAAAAATACTTCAGTTAACGCCGCAACGACGGCCTCATTAGCCTTGCTCTTCGCTTTTGCCGGTGGTCCAGCTCGCAAAAGATCGGCCGGAGGCAACTCATACGTACTATCTGCCGTTAATAAGAGTTGTTCAGGTCGCTTAGGGGTTTGTGCCGCCATTGGAGAGATAGGGATAGGCACGGTGAACTCATCATCGAATGACTCTTCGTCTAGCTCTTCATCTAACTCTTCTGCCCCAGCCGGGTCATTCCACGCTGCAACGATGGGAGTTTCAAATGGTGGTGTATCTGTAACTTCAAAGGGCTCTTCTTTTATTTTGCGCTCGGGACGCTTTGACCATAACCAGGTAGAGGTAATCCCAATGCGAGCAAAGACATCGCTAACCGGAGTCGCCGTAACTACTAACACTCCGAAAATAAAGATAATCACAAGGACTGGATATGTGAGAACTGATGTCATTGCCGCAACTAAAGGTGTCGTTACTCCGTAGCCAACCCACCCACCACCATGACGCATCGCCGTTGCGCCGGTGCCTACTGAACCATTAAGTAAATGTGCAATGCCGGTCGATGATAAAAGGAGGGCAATCGTGCCGACAATGATTCGGCCGATGGCTTTCTTATCTTCAGGGGTTCTAAATAATTTAAAGGCGAAGTAGATCAAGGCAATTGGCGCAACAAAACCTATACGGCCAAAGGCTCCATACATGAGCGAATAAACTCCGCGACTTACAATGTTGTCGGCATGAAACCATGTGCCAGCCGTAGCAATAAGAGCTAAAATTAAAATGAAAAAGGCAATGCCATCGCGCTGGTGTGCTGGATCTAAATCACGCGCGCCCCTAGCAATGAATCGAACGCTACTTCCTAGGGCTTTGGCAATAAAACGCCAGATCGCAGCTAGCCCACGACCCAGTGCGCCACCGACGGCGCCAGTCTTGGATTGAGCTTTCTTACGTTTTGCCACACTGGCAATCTTAAAGGGTGAGCAATTTTGAACTGGCTAGGCTCGCCGCGATAAGAGATCAATAAGGATTAAACCTCAATAACAACTGGGATGATCATCGGCTTTCTGCGATGCTCTCCGCCAACCCAACCACCAACTGTCTTGCGGACAATCTGTGATAGTTGATGCGTACCGTTTATTCCATCGATAACTGCAGCAGCTAAAGCTTTCTCAATCTTTAATTTAACATCATCAAAGAGCGCCATATCTTCATTGAAACCACGAGCATGTATATCTGGACCGGCAACGATTTTTCCACTTTGAGAATCAATAACAACTATTACTGAGATGAATCCCTCTTCACCCAAGATGCGTCGATCTTTTAGTGATGTCTCGGTTATGTCGCCGATACTCTGACCATCTACATAGACAAAGCCACAAGAAACAGCCCCGACCACCGATGCTTCATGATCTACTAAATCTACGACTATTCCATTTTCAATTATGAGTGCATTAGCTCGGGGCAACCCGGCCGAAATCGCAAGTTCAGCATTGGCCTTTAAATGTCGCCATTCGCCATGAACTGGCAAAACATATTTTGGCTTTACGATGTTGTAACAGTATAAAAGTTCACCTGCTGCAGCATGGCCCGATACGTGCACCATTGCATTGGCTTTATGTACAACCTTGGCGCCAAAGCGCGTTAACTCGTTAATAATTCTAAATACTGAGTTTTCATTTCCCGGTATGAGCGAGGATGCCAAAATTACAGTGTCACCTTCGCCAACTCGGATTTGGTGATCGCCATTGGCCATACGAGCCAACGCGGCCATAGGTTCACCTTGGGAGCCAGTACAGATTAGAACAACGTTATCGTCGAAAGAGTCGAGCTCTTTCACATCGATTAAAACTCCCGCTGGAATAGTTAAATAACCCATATCTTGGGCAATCTTCATATTGCGCACCATCGAACGTCCGATAAAGACTACTTTGCGTCCGTGCATCGCAGCGATATCGATAACCTGTTGTACGCGATGAACATGGGATGAGAAGGAGGCAACAATTACTCTGCGCTTGGTGGAAGCAATAACGCGGTTAAGAGCCGGCATGATCTCGCGCTCTGAAGGTGTAAAGCCAGGAACATCGGCGTTTGTTGAGTCGACCATAAAAATATCAACGCCCTCTTCGCCTAGGCGCGAGAAGGTACGAAGATCGGTGATGCGACCATCTAATGGAAGTTGATCCATTTTAAAATCACCCGTGTGCAAAATTCGTCCCGCATCAGTATTAATGACAACTGCCAATGCATCTGGGATCGAGTGATTAACTGCAACAAATTCGAGTTCAAATGGACCAACATCTTCATGGCCCCCTTCACGAACTTCGCGTGTCAGTGGAGTAATACGATGCTCTTTCAACTTCGCAGTAATAAGAGCCAACGTCAGCGCAGATCCATAGATTGCAATATCGCCACGCTCGCGCAGTAAATATGGCACCGCGCCTATGTGGTCTTCATGCCCATGGGTTAGGACTAAGCCAACAACATCGGCTAAGCGCTCTCGAATATAAGAAAAATCAGGCAAAATTAAATCAATACCCGGCTGTGTATCTTCAGGAAACAGGACACCGCAATCAACGATTAATAACTTACCTTTGGTTTCAAACACCGTCATATTGCGACCGATTTCAGCTAGACCGCCAAGGGCCACGATGCGCAATCCCCCATTTACTAGCTTGGAGGGTAACCCTAAATCTGGATGTGGATGATTCATTATTTATACGAGAACGCCACCGGCGCGAAGATCTTCGCGCAACTGCGCAATCTGCGCATCGGTTGCATCGACTAATGGAAGACGCGTGTGACCACCAGGCAGACCCATCAGAGTCAACGCCGCTTTACTCAGAATTGCACCTTGAGTACGGAAGGTTCCCGTAAATACAGGGAGTAGCTTCTGGTGAATCTCGAGTGCGCGAGCTGGGTTGCCATCAAACCAGGCGTTAAGCATCGCCTTTAAATCGCTGCCGACAGAGTGCCCGCATACCGAAACAAAACCAACTGCCCCAACTGATAAAAGTGGCAAATTCAAAATATCATCTCCGGAATAAACTGGAATTCCGCATCGCTTGATGACCCACGATGTTGCCGCAACGTTTCCTTTAGCATCTTTGAGCGCAACGATGGATGGATGTTCGAAGAGTTCGACGATTGTGTCAGACTCAATTTCAACACCCGTGCGACCTGGGATGTCGTACAACATCATTGGCAGACCTGTTGCATTTGCCATTGCTAGAAAGTGAGCTTTAATTCCCGCCTGTGGAGGCTTGTTGTAGTACGGAGTCACTACCAATATGCCATCGGCGCCAGCTGCTTCAGAACGCTTAGCTTGGTTAATCGAATAATCTGTTTCATTATCGCCAGCGCCCGAGACGACTTTAATCTTCGAGCCAACGGTTCTCTTTACAACTTTAATGATCTCTTCTTTTTCTGAGGATTTTGTCGTAGGTGCTTCACCAGTTGTGCCATTAACCACGATTCCATCGTGACCAGTATTAACTAAGTGGTCGGCGATTTTTTCTACGCCATCCCAATCGATACTTCCATCTTTTTTAAAGGGAGTGACCATCGCGGTCAACATTCGACCAAAGGGCGCTGGTGTACTCATATGCCTAACTCTACTCGTTTTAAGGGGCGATGCGTCCAGATTTTTCAAATGCGCCGTACGTAAGCGGCATTAATTTCGCGAATTCCGCCTCCATTTTCTCGGCGACCATCTCAATTTCGTGCTGCGGATAGCTAGGAAAGTGCGAACCCTCACGCGATGTACGCAAGGATAAAAAGTTCATGAGTGCGCGCGCATTCATGGTCACATACATAGACGAGTACGTTGCAACAGGCAAAACAACGCGTGCAACTTCGCGGGCGATTCCGGCATC
>WLHG01000040.1 GCA_009702845.1 Actinomycetota bacterium | reverse complement strand
GCTTGAGCTAAGCCCTCACTTGGGGCGTTTGCTCCTAGAGTTGAATAGATGTCACGCGCGGTTTCGGCAAGGGCTAAGGCCTCGTCGTATTGACCGCGGGCATAAATTCTTGCGCTGAGCTCGTAATACGTACTGGCACGTTCTTCGCCATCGACTTCAGGAATTCGATCCCAGAGCATTTCCTCTGTGATGATTTCTTCCATGTCATCATCTTCGCTCACGCAGCCCGCCTCTCCTGTGCAAACTCTTTACGCGACTCTATACGCAAATACTTATATCCGGCTTCAAATGGACAGATGGTTGGAGCTGCCTTACGCTTTCTACCTGCGAATGATTCGCATCTAGAAAGGGGCTGGCATGAACCTAGTAATAGGACCGCCCCAAAGCCTGCGCCAGCGTCTAAGCCCTGCGGAATGGCGCCGTATGGCTGCGATGTTTGGCTTTATAGCTTTTCTTCACATCGCCGGGGCGATCCTCATGTGGAAAGCCACAACCGGAGCCTATGAGCTCAGTGATGGCTCGCTCTTTGGTTGGGGTACAGCGGCCCTTGCATACACATTAGGCATGCGTCACGCCTTCGATGCCGATCACATCAGTGCAATCGATAACACAACTAGAAAATTGATGTCTGAGGGCCAGCGTCCGTTGGCCGTGGGCTTCTTTTTCTCCCTGGGTCACTCCTCCGTTGTCTTTGCCCTTGCAATGTTACTTAACTTTGGAATTAAAGCTTTGGGCTCTCAACTAAAAGATGAAGACTCATCGTTACATCATTACACCGGTCTAATTGGTACAACGATTAGCGGTACATTTCTCATGCTAATCGCGATTTTGAATCTTATTATTTTAGTTTCAATAGTTGGTGTTTTTATCCAGATGCGCAAAGGTGCCTATAACGAGGAAGAGTTAGAAAAACACCTTAACTCGCGCGGCCTACTTATGCGCTTCTTTGGCCCTATTGCTCGCAGAATCGATGCCTCGTGGAAGATGTATCCCCTTGGAATTTTATTTGGTTTAGGTTTTGACACAGCCACAGAAATTGGACTTCTTGTGCTTGCGGGAAGTTCAGTAATCGCTGGCTTACCATGGTGGGCAATCATCTCACTGCCCCTCTTCTTTGCTGGTGGCATGAGTTTGCTGGATACTATTGATGGATCATTTATGAACTTTGCATATGGTTGGGCTTTTTCAAAGCCTGTGCGCAAGGTCTATTACAATATTATTATTACGGGTCTTTCTGTCTCTGTCGCCTTCTTTGTCGGTGGGCTTGAACTCTGCCAAGTCTTTGCAAGACAGTTAAATCTCACTGGTGGTTTCTGGGATTATGCACTTGCTTTTGATTTAAATAGCGCCGGGTACTTCATAGTTGGGGCCTTTGTTGTTGTATGGACGGTTGCACTACTCCTCTGGAAATACGGCAAGATCGAAGAGCGTTGGCACAATAAAGCACACGCCGCGCAGTTAGCCCGAGGTGAAGAAAGTGACCATACGGCGGCCGGCATTGACCTTGGGCCAATAAAAACTGGCTTTACGATCGATTAAATAGCTTTATCCGTTGTTGCCCAATCGCTGCCCCTAAGAGAACAACCGCAGCGCCAACAGGTTCATACCAAGCCATGCTCTCGCCGAGAAAGATAATGCCAACAACAACGGCGACCACTGGTGTCACATATGTAACGGTGCTAGCAATCGCACTTCCAGCTGCCTCGATGATCTTGAAGTTCCAGATATATGCAAAGCCACTACCAAATACACCAAGTGTAATCATCGCAAGAACTGGTCCTAGCCGATACTCATCCTTAGCAATTCCATCTATTAAATAGAAAGGCAGGAGTGTGAGTGCACCAGCTGAAACTTGCACCGCGGCAAGGGCTTCAGGTTGTATTTTTCTTGGGAGTACAAATTTTCGCACGTACGGATATGAAAGCCCAGTAAAGGTAACGGCCAACAAAAGTGCGAGTACCGCGCTAAGTGGATTGGTGCCTAAACCTTTCCAAACCCCCAATACGGTCAGGACGCCAACAAAACTAAGTAGGAGACCTATTACTTGGTATCCCTTAATTTTCTCTTCTCGAAAGACGATCAATATTGCTAACAAAGTCATCAATGGTGTTACTGCATTAATAATTCCTGCCAAGATCGAGGTTACTTCAGTTTCAGCCAGTGGAAATAAAATTCCGGGAAAAACGTTGAGCAGGAGTGAGACTACCCAGAGATGAAACCAGGTTTTCTTATCCGTTGGGAGTTGAATTTTTTTATACTTAGCCCAAAATACAAGGGTCAGCGCACCCATAGAGATCCGACCAAAGGCAACGCCGATTGGGGTTAAGAACTCAAGGCCTAATTTAATGAAGATAAAGGAACAGCCCCATACGACGCCTAAGACGAAGTAGAGGCTGATCCAGTTAGAGTTTGGCTTATGGGTTGCTGAGGGCGAAGGCACCGAGCAATGATGACACAACCATCCAGACCCACCACACACGAACGATATCAACATGCCAGTGATCTGCTACGTAGAGACCAAGTCTCGAACGATTCCAGTTACCAAGTGAGATGAAGACTGTTAGTGCTAAGTGAACAAAATTGAGAATTGCGAACATGTAGAAACATGAGACATATGCGCCATCTGAGAATGTAAATGGTGCGCTTGAAATTGTGTTCACTTGGTAAATCAATGCAACTAATGAAGCTACGAATGCGACAAGTGAACCAAGTTTTAACTGCGTTTGATTTCCGATCCGCACACCTTTAAGACCATAGAAATGTGCCAAGAGCCCAAAGGCAGCAATCGCGGTTACTGTCCAACCTGGACCGGCTGATAATGGCGTAATTGCTGCTCGCTCTTCAGTTGCCGCTGGCAACCACATGTCATTGACATTTTGACCGCGTAGGTAGAAGTAGACAAAGACCATGCTTAGCGCAAAGGCGATGTCTGCGACGAGTAAGAGAATTACTCCTAGGCGATTACGACTTCCAACTACATCTGGGTGTTCGTGATGTGCGTGTGTCTCGACGCTCATGACTTTGCCTTTCCATAACCGTAAGGATCTGAGGTAACTGTTGGAAGTACATCAAAGTTCTCTAGCGGAACGGGATAACCGACAGTCCACTCAAGCGTCTTTGCCTGCCATGGGTTCTTAGGTGCTTTAACACCACTAGTCCACGATGAGATAACGCCGTAGAGCAGGACAAGCATTCCAGCCATGATTAAGTAAGCGCCACCAGTTGTAATCATATTTCCGGTATTAAATGTCGATGCATATGATTCAACGCGGCGTGGCTGGCCAGCAAGACCAACGGTAAACATCCCGACAAAGGCGATATTAAAGCCGATTTGAACCATCCAGAAAGAGACCCAACTAAGTTTCTTATCGAACATGCGTCCAGTCATCGCTGGGAACCAGTAGACCAAGGCTGCAAGTGCACCAGTCAAACCAGCACCCATCAATGTGTAATGGAAGTGCGCAGTTACATACATGGAGCCGTGTAAGAAGGCATCAGCTGGAACATCTGAAAGATAGATACCTGTGATTCCACCAATCATGAAGTTCCAGAGAAGTGCGAAAATCGACATTGTCGGCATAGTCATCCATAGACGACCGCGCCATAACGTACCCACTAGAACTAAGAACAACATTCCAGTTGGAATCGAAATAAGTTCGGTCGTTAACATAAATGGAGTATTGAGAAGTGGCGCCCACCCTGACATATACATGTGGTGAGCCCACACTAGGACTGAGAGGCCAGAGATTCCAGCGATTCCCATTACTGCAACGTTAAAGCTAAACAGTGGTCGGCGAGTAAAGACTGGCGCCATTTCCATGAGAGCTGCAACTGCAGGAATAAGAATTACGTAGACCTCCGGGTGACCCATAATCCAGAATAGGTTTTCATACAACCATCCGCTTCCACCGCCTGCGGTGTTGTAGAAGGAAGTATCGAGAGCTCGATCCATCGCTGATAATACTTGCGACAAGAAAAAGACTGGAAAGGCAGGAAGTGCTAGGGCAACTGATGCAACAACACCGTAAATAAAGATTGGTGTGCGGTTCCATGTCATGCCTTTAGCGCGCATGCGTACAACTGTGGTTGTGATATTTGCGCCAGCCACCATTGTTGATATAGCAAAAATGCAAATAAACATGATGTAGCCATCCATGCCAAGTGGCGCCTGGCTAGCTAACGGGTTATAGGCAGTCCAGCCAGTTGAAATACCACCAAGGAACTGTCCCCAAAGCAATGGCACTGCAGCAGCAACGATTAGCCAAAAACTCAGCGCATTTAAGCGCGGGAAAGCCATATCTCTAGCACCGATCATGATCGGCATAATGAAGTTACCGAAAGGTCCTGTAACCATAATGATCGTTCCAACAATCATAACGATTCCGTGGGTTCCAACGATTGAGTTATATGCCTGAGGATGGATCCAACCGCCTTCTGGTGAACCTAAATTCGTGCGGATTAGCATCGCTAAAATTCCGCCGATACCGAAAATCACCATCGTGATTACTAAGTATTGGATACCCACAACTTTATGATCGGTTGTATATCGGAAATAGCGCTTGATGCCCAAGTCTTTACCGGCCAAGAACATATTTTCTTCATGGGATAAATCTTTGCCCATAAGCCAACGGAACGGACCAACGAGGGCGCCTATTCCAGTCATGAAGCCAACGAACCACGCAGTCATTGATAAAAGCGTAATTTTATCTTCGCGAGTAAAAAGCCGTACTTCTGTGTCTTGTGGCAAGAATTGAAGGGCTAAGCGCCACACAACGATGGCACTAATTGCACCGAGTGCAAGGGCAGTGAAAAAGTTGAGCCTCTCAATAATTGATTTACCTGGAGCTGAGACTTGTTTGCTCATTACGGTTGTCATTAGGCGCCCTTCTCCATCGCTGCATGAACATTCAACCAAGCCTCGTAATCAGCCTGGCTTACAACATGTACTTTCGTTTGCATATATGAGTGGAGCAAGCCACAAAGTTCGGCACACCTCAAATCAAAGACGCCAATCTTGTCCGGCGTAACCGCCGTTTCTGTAACGTAGCCAGGGTTAGCATCAATTTTGATTCCCATTTGAACGATCCAGAATGAGTGCTTAACGTCAACGCTTGTTACATGAAAGACAACTGGCTTATTAACTGGAAGATACAAATCCTCGCTACGTGCACCATTTGGATAGTCAATGCTCCACACCCATTGCTGGCCAGTCACGTTAATCTCAATTGCATTCGCATCAAGGAGCTCGGCGGAGTCTTTTTGAATTACGATGAATCCGCCGATTAATGCGAACAAGCAAAGACAGGCAGATACAACTATCCACAGTGCAGTTGCACGTGGGGAGTTGCTTATCTGGTGATCTGCCTCATCCGGTGGAGTGTCTCCGTAGTGGCGCTTTGAAGTTAATACCGTTAAACACATTGCAGCTACAAGGCCAGCAACTGGTGCTGCAGCCCAAGTAAAGATGCGCATTAAAGAAATAACGCCACTCATTGTCTCTGATGCTGGGCTAACCATGCTGCGTACATGGAATTCAACTCCCACGTAACCAATTACTGCCGTACAGATGACCCACAAGATTGCAGTCTTCTTAACATCTGGCTTCTTCCACCACTGTGGAGTTTTAGGTGTCATTACATCATTCATGGCGCATTATCCCTTCACGATAAAGTGGCCGGACATGTAGCCCATGGTCGACATTGCTGCGCCAAACTTTGCGATCGTGCCATCACCGCATGGATACTCGCAGTTCCAGACATATTCGCCGGGTCCGCCAGTAATGAATGTAAATGTTGTGACAGTTGGCTTAGTGGTAAATCCCTCTTCAGGCATATCCTCTTCAGCAACGGCCTTCATCGGAACACTTAAGAAGAACTCATCTTGGCCAACTGCTAAGCCGTGAACCGTAAAAGTATGTCCGACGGCATCAGGTGAAATCGAAGTCATTCGCTCGCCGTCTAAAACGGCAGAGCCGTCAATGGTTCCTCGCACACGTGCGAAGTAGTCGTTATTTAAACTTTCACCGCCGTCATAATTTGTGACTGTCATAGTTATTACAGAATGTGCAGGAACTTCATAGTTAGTGATCGGCCCATAAGTTACGTATCCAGGGTGTGCTCCACCATCTTTGCCGTGGCTGCCTGCCATACTGTCTGGATAGACAGAGATTGCGAGAGTCGCATGAGGTAATTCACCCTGTGGCGTCTGCATAGTTCCAGCAGAAGTTGCCACCATTAAGCGTGAATCATTCTTTGCCGAGGCAACGTATGTTCCAATTCCGGCGATAACGCCAGCTCCAATAATCACAGTTGCGAGTGCGCCTACTATCCGCTTATTCATTAAAGCTCCTCCCAAACGGGAATTAATTCAAAACACAGAAAGCTCACACGAGAGTGTGAGCCCATTCACAGGAGAGTAGACGTCTTGGCTGGAATTCCGACCGAGTTGAGCGAGATTTCTCTGCTACTCAAGAGTAGGTGAGTGCTAACACTCAATATTCGTTGAGTTGCATCAGAGTGAGATCTGAGTTCCCGCCATTTTCCTAGTACAGGGGAGTCGCTGAGGGTTAGCCTTCGGTAATTATGCAGATGCATCATCATGAGGTCGGTATTTGGGGCTCTTGGCAGTTAGCCCCTGAGATTCTCTTACCTCTTTTATTGCTCACCTTTATCTACTGGCGCTTACCAAAGGGCTCGGTCGCTACGCGACAGCAATGGTTTTTCTACTCCGGGATCATTAGCGCACTCGCCGTAATTGTCACACCGATCGGCGCGAGAGCGATGGATTATTTCTCACTTCACATGGTTCAGCACATTACTTTGATGATGATTACAGGCCCACTATTGGTTCTTGGTACACCCAATAGCTTTCATCCAACAAATAGTTTTTTTAGAGCTGCAACGCACCCTGTAATCAGTTGGCTGACGTATGCCGCACTAATGATTGGAGTGCACCTTCCAGTTCCCCATAAATTTATTATGGACAACTCTTGGGCGCACACATTTATTGAAGTTCCACTTTATTTACTCCTTCCTTATTTCTTCTACTTCAATCTCCTAGATCGCAACTTAGTAAATCGACGGATCTCACCTGCCCTGGCAGTCATTGCGCTTTTTCTAATGATGGTGCCAGAAACGTTGACCGGCTTCTTTATTTACACCGCCCCAAGTTCTATATATGACGATATGTATTCACTCAACGATCAACGTCAAGGTGGTTCGTTTATGTGGGCTGGATCAATGATTATCGATACGGTGTGGATGTCATTTGCTGTTTATCACTGGATTAAATCTGAAGAGAAGAAATCTCGCGATATCGATGCCGAGATAGCTGCAGAAAATGCCTGATAGAGATGAGTTTCAAGCGCCCGATTGGGTTAGCGATGGGTCTGCCACTCCTCCGGTCACTAATAAACAAAAACGAATTCTAAATATCTCTCTATTTGTTGTCGTGCCCTTTTGTTTATGGGCAGGGTGGTTTGAATTCGGCCGCGCGCAAAGTGGAAACTGGCGGGCATGGGTCTATACCTTTGAGTGGCCATTTTTTGCAGGAGTTTCACTGTATTTATGGCGACGGCTAAGTAAGGGTGATGTTCCGCGTATTCCACGCCCAAATCTTGAGGAATTAGCCGCTGAATCCGATGGTAAAGAAGAGCAATAATTCACGGTAGAATTGCCCATGTTGATGCAACCGCATCAAAGAACTTCCCCTAAGCGCCGCACATGTAGCGCTACTTGCGAGTCTTATCACCACCCTGACGGCCTCTTTGAGAGCCAGTCACACCCGAGACGCGCTTGTCGTCTCGATTGGTATGCATTTCTATGTCTCTACAACCACGTACTTCAGCGCCCGGAAAAGCCCGTCGCGCAGCATCTGTCGGTAAACCTAAGCGCACAAAGAAGGCTGCTGAATTTAAAGCAGTTGACCCAAAGGCCCGCCATACAACGGCGCAAAAGAATGCACGCAAAGGTGCAGCCGCGCTTCCTAAATCACGTGCGGCCGCAACTACTCGTCG
>WLHG01000004.1 GCA_009702845.1 Actinomycetota bacterium | reverse complement strand
GCTCTTAAATCAGCTATTCCCCACTCATATGTAGCGCGCAAATCCAACTTCGCTCCGGTGAAATATCGTGCCCACACCGCATAACGCTCGGCACCCACTGCATCCTCAGGAGTGGCGATCTTCATATACTCGTTCTTCAAGTACTGCGCGGTTTGAGCAGAGGACTTCTCGGCGATTTTTGCAGCGCTATGCATGGCTGGATACTCTCCAGCCGGATCAAAACCTCTACACATCTGGCTGTATCCACCATTTGCATAGCTTTCCAACTGCTCGATGACTCCACGTACTTGGCGTTGGGCAGTTGTTTTCCCTGCCTTTGCGACTGTACTAATAGTTTGAATCCATTGTGCGTGCGCAGTTTCAACTGCATGTAAACGGCTAGCGATATTCTCAAAATCCTGCGCGCTATCTCTTGCCATCAATTCAAAAATTGAACGAATATTAGAAGGCGGCGAAGTAAGAACATTCCAGAGTACAAATCCCTCTTGGCTCTCATGAAGTTCAAGACCAGATTCCAGGCGCTCGGTCATCACTGATTTTGCTATGCGATCAATTTCATCGATTGGCTGCATTAATTCTAATTTTTTCAAAGTCCGGCGAATAAGACTCGCGATAATTTCCGCTCCTGCGATTGAAAAATCATCGAGCTTGCCTTGATTCAAACCATTACCTAGATAGGTGCAATCCATTGGGCTTAGGGCTGCGGCCTCATCAATGAAAACATCACTAATTTCGAAAATCTCAGATCTAAATGTCATTGGGCATTCATATCAGCGTTAGAAGCCTTTGTCGATAGATATGCTAGCCACGTGATTACAAGCCAGCTCCGCGAACTCAGTGTGCACCGGGGTTTTGTGCGGTTAATTATGGCGCGATTTATATCTAATGTTGGAAATGGATTATCTCCAATCGCCCTTGCCTATGGTGTACTAAGTCTTGAAGGATCAACCGGGAAAGATTTAAGTCTTGTGATGTCCGCCAGAATTTTCCCGATGGTGGCGCTTATGCTCTTTGGTGGTGTAATCGGCGATCGCTTTAAACGTAACCGAATCGTCGGTGGTACAGATATTTTAGGCAGTAGTTTTGTCGCAATAAGTGCAGTTTCCTTTATCTTTGGCTTCGCTTCGGTCCCTCTCCTTATGGTGATGGGCCTTCTCTTTGGAGTTCTCAATGCAATGTGGTGGCCAGCAATGTCAGGCGTACTACCTGCAATTCTCCCTAAGGAGAAACTCAAAGATGGAAACGCAGTCGTTGGACTGCTCAGCAACTTTGGCTATGTTGTTGGGGCGCTTATGGGTGGCACCCTTGTCACCCTATTTGGATCGGGTTGGGCATTATTAGTTGATGCACTTTCATTCTTAACCGCTGGTATTTTAGTCTGGCGCTTGGATGTGCCTCCTATGGAACATCGCGAGCGCACTACTGTCTTTGCTGAGTTGAAAGATGGGTGGTTCGAATTTAAATCTCGTCCCTGGGTTGTTGCAATTGTTATCATCTTCACAGGTATCAACGCATGCTTTGAAGCGATGCTTCAGGTCTTGGGACCCCTTGCATTCAATGAAAATGCCAATGGCCCCCGCAACTGGTCATTTAATTTAGCGAGCTTAACTGTGGGAATGATCTGCGGTGGATTTATCGCCTTAAGAGTTCATATAAATCGGCCTCTCTTTTTTGCAATGATAGTTATCGCAATGTCAGCGGCCTGGGATTTCGCTCTGGCATTCAAGAGCCCACTTGCATTAACCCTCTGCGGAGCATTCATCGCTGGAATTGCGATTGAGATTTTTATGGTTAATTGGAGCACTGCATTGCAGACGCATATACCCGAAGAGTCATTCTCTCGGGTCACTGCCTATGATGCCTTTGGATCTTTTGCACTTGCCCCAATAGGAATCGTTGTAGCTGGCCCATTAGCGATGTACTACGGAGTACACACCGTTCTATTTGTCACCGGTGGCATCACCCTAGTTTCAGCCCTATTGGCGCTGCTTGTAAAGTCAGTTCGAGACCTGCGCTCAATTCAAGTCCAGGGCTAAAGAGCCAGGATGGCGAAAATTAGCCGTAGGCTTAGCGCATGACTCAACAACCAGTTGCACCACCAAAGCTTCGAGGTTGGTTTCACCTAGGAGCAACACCCGTTGTTATTATCGCTTCATTAGTGTTGTTCATCTTAAGCAAGGAATCACTTAAGTTTGCAGTTGCAATTTACTCAGTGACTGCAATTTTGTTGTTTAGTGTTTCAGCTGTTTATCACCGCGTTCCTTGGTCTCCTTCAAAAAAGAAAATCTGGCGGCGCTTTGATCATGCAAATATCAACTTACTTATTGCGGGCTCCTATACGCCTTTTGCCGTCACGCTCTTAGAAGGACGTGATCGAACAATTCTCCTATCGGTTGTGTGGGTAGGCGCAGCCGCTGGAGTTGCGATGCGAATCTTTTGGTTAGGTGCACCTCGTTGGCTCTATGTTGCCAACTACTTGCTACTTGGCTGGGTCGCCGTTGCATACATGCCTCAGCTCTACCGTGCGGGTGGTCTTTGGGTCTTACTTCCCGTCATCATCGGTGGCCTCTTCTACTCTGTTGGAGCGATTTTTTACGCCCTTAAACGCCCCGGACGTGAGGCTAAGTACTTCGGCTTCCACGAGCTATTCCATATATTTGTACTTGCAGCGTGGATATCGCAGTATGTGGCGATTTCTGTGGCGATTTACAGTAAGTAAGGCCTTGCTCTAACCTAAGGCTCTATTCCAATGAACTGTGGGGTGCATGGTGGCTGAGAAGAGTAGTTTCCTTAACTGGGTCGGCTTCAAGGGTGAAGAACCGAATCAGCCCTCTTCAGTTGATCGCATCCGTGAACTTGAATCTCAGTTAGCCGATCTGCGCTCACGCCGTGACATTACAGGTTTGAGCAAAGAAGAGTTTGAAATCCTCGCCACAGAGACTGCAATGGCGATGATTAAGTCTGCACAGGCGCGAGAGAGCAAAGCCCATGCAATATCTTCGCGCTTGGTAGCCGAGACCAATCGCATAACAACAGAGGAAATTGAAGCGGCAGATGCAAAGGCCCGTGCAATTCTTAACAGTGCTGAGAGCCGTGGGCGCAAATATATTTCAACTGCCGAAGATGAAGCCGGGCAAATGGTTGCTGCTGCTGAAGCCGAGGCTGATGCGCTCTTCGAGTCTAAGAAGCGTGAAGTTGCAGCGCTAGCAAATGCCGCTCGTCGCGAAGGTGAGCGAATCATCGGTGATGCCACAAATGAAGTATCTAACTATCGCCAGTGGCTTACAGGCGTAATGGCAGAGGCTGAGCGCCTTTACCGAATTCAGACGCAGTCTTTAGATTCGGCTCAGGCTGCAATTCTCCAATCTCGTTCCCGGTTAGAAACGGCATTTAATCATTTAGCTGAATTGCAAAAGAGCGTTGTAGAGAATTTAAATTCAGATAATACGATTATTGATACTGGGCCAATAAGAGTAACGAGTGAGCGCACCAAAACGGCTATCAGTGCACCAAAGAAAGCAGCAAAGAAGCCAGTAAAGAAATCTGCTGCAAAGAAATCCGCCTCACGTAAGTAGTTAGTTATGGCCACAGCTCGAGGTATCCGATACATCCCTGCCATCGATGGACTGCGTGGTCTGGCAGTCGTTGCTGTCATGCTTTATCACTTGGGATTTACTTGGATACCTGGTGGCTTCCTAGGTGTCGATCTCTTCTTTGTAATCTCTGGCTATGTCATTACTCGCTTACTGCTTGATTCAATCGCACGCAGTGGCGGCCTAGACCTTCGAGCTTTCTACAAGGCGCGCATACGACGTCTCTTTCCCCCTCTTGTATTCATGATCATTGCTACATCAATCTATATCGGCATCTGGGCACCTGAAACCATGCGCCGCTTTGTCAGTGACTCGCCATTTTCGCTATTAGGCGTAATGAACTGGTGGTTGGTTTTTCGCCACACTGATTACTTTGATTCAATTTCACGCGCCCCTCTTTTGCAACATACGTGGTCTCTCGGCGTAGAAGCTCAGTTCTACCTTTTATGGCCATTGATATTGCTTTTGACTGTCCGTTACTTAGGCAAAAAGAAAATCCCTGGCGCTGCGCTTTTTATCGCAGCAGTCTCTGGAATTACTCTCCTCGTTGTCTCCTTTCAAGTCGATGCCGCAAGTACCTCGCAAATCAGCCATGTCTATTTTGGTACAGATACGCACAGTATTGGTTTGTTTCTGGGTGCGGCCTTAGCCGTTAGTTGGATTCCTCAAAATCTAAAAGAGGATGTTGAAAAACGGGCGCAGGATTTTATCGATGGAATCGGAGTCTTCGGCTTTATCGGAATGATTGCAACTTTTCTCTTCATTGATGAGACCGACCCAACCCTCTATAAATTAGCATTTCCTTTAGCTGGAATTTTTGGTTGCGCAATTATTACTTCGATAGTTCACCCAGCTTCTCGCTTTGCTCCACTACTCAGCAGCAAGGTTGCCGTATGGATCGGGGAGCGCTCATACTCAATTTACTTATGGCACTGGGTTGTATTTCAGCTAACCCGTCCTGCCGTAGATATTGAGGGCTCTGCATGGGCGTTGACCGCTCTTCGAATTCTCATTGTCTTTGCCTTGGCCGATATCTCTCTACGATTTGTTGAACTTCCCATCCGAAGTGGATTAGTTGAATACTGGTTTAAGGGGATGAAGTACCGCACAAAGAGAGTACAGATACGACAAAAATCTCTGCTTGGCATCTGCATTTTTTCAACTCTTTTAATAATCTCTCTCATTAGTACTCGTGCAATCAGCGATAGTGACCGCGCAATGGCAACAGTGAAGGAAGAGCTTTCACAGAGCCCCGAAATCTCTACCCCCGATGTTGCACCCACTACTACCCATGGATTATGGGTTACTGGCGACTCTGTCATCCTAGGTATCCGCTACGAGTTGGAAGGTCGTAGCCATATCAAGCTCATTAACGCTAGAGTCGGTCGCCAAGCCCCTGAGTTAATAGATGTAATGCTCAACGATAAATTGAATGTTGTGGGATCAACGGTTATCTTCAATTTAGGCAACAATAACAAGCTCTCCGAGGCAGAAGTTGCCGCGCTCTTCGAGGCGGTTAAAGATCAACCCAAAATTATTGTCGTAAATACCGCTGTGCCACGTGGATGGCGGGACGAGAATAATCTCCTCATCGCGCGCTACGCCGAATTATTTGGCGCAGAGCTAATTGATTGGAATGCTATTTCATCTGGTCATCCCGAGTATTTTGCTCCAGATGGTGTCCACCTTGTACCGGCAGGCGTTCGTGCATATGTCGATTCAATATCAAGCAAACTCTAAACTCACAAAGCTTAAAAAAATAAACCCCCACGCAATGCGTGAGGGTTTATTAATTACAACTTTACTTAAACTCACCAGGTATTCCAAAGACTGTAGCTGATGCTACTTGTCCATCAGAGTAAACAGATGTCACTCGGAACTGTGTCCATCCGGCATCACCACTCTTCGCAACATTCTGTGTCAGCTGATCGGCTGGAACCGTTGCAATTGTTACCCAATCACCGAGTCCGTTAGCGCGAATTTCAACATTAAATCCAGTCAATCCATCTACTGCCATTGGAGCAATCCATCGAAGCTTCAATCCATCGGCGCTCTTAAGAGCCACAAACTTAGTTGGCGCCTCTACCGCCGTAACGGCAGTTGCCGCCTCAGTTGGCTCTGCAGTTGCAGACTCAGTTGGCTCTGCAGTTGCAGACTCAGTTGGCTCTGCAGATTGAGAGATCGATGGGGCAGGAGATGCATCATCATCACTCTTATCTGCCGACTTCGACCACACGATCGCTGCGAGAATTACAATTCCTGCAACGACCAAGAAAACTACACGGCCTGATGTGCCCTGCTTAGGAGCTGCAACTGGCTTTGGTGCTAACACAACTGGCTTTGGAGCCACTGGTGCAATCGGAGTTGTTGAAACTGCAACAACTGCCGGCGCTGAGGACTTCTTTACTGCACGCTTTGCAGGTGCCTTCTTGGCAACCTTTTTCTTAACCGCTGATTTCTTAGCAGTCGCCTTCTTTACAACGCGCTTTGCCGTCGCCTTTTTAGCAACGCTCTTTTTTGCAGTTTTCTTAACCGCACGCTTTGCGGTTGCCTTTTTAGCAACGCTCTTTTTTGCAGTCTTTTTAACTGCACGCTTTGCAGGTGCCTTCTTGGCAACCTTCTTGGCTGCGCTCTTCTTCTTTACGGCCACGATGACTCCTTGGATAGCGGTGCGTACGCAAATAACGTACGTCGATAAGGCAAGGCTACCCCAGCCCCTTGAGCATTTCTATTACATGCGGTGCTATTGCTCGGAGTGATTTTCCGCGGTGGCTGCATGCATCCTTTTCCTGCGGGCTCATCTGTGCCGAAGAAATCGACATTCCAAGAGGTGCAAATATTGGGTCATAGCCAAAACCCTGATCTCCGATGGCTGCGTGAAGGATTCTTCCCTCAAATCGACCCTCAGCAACCATTTCTCGACCATCGGGCATGACAAGGGCGGCGACACAAATAAAATATGCGCCTCTTTTCTCATCGGGTACTGAGCTCAACTGCTCAAGAACTTTCTCTAGATTTGCCTTGTCGTCACCATGGACGCCCGCCCACCTAGCTGAAAATATTCCAGGGGCTCCTCCAAGTGCATCAATACAAAGACCTGAATCATCAGATATCGATGGAAGGCCCGTCATTTTCGCCGTATATCTCGCCTTTAGTAGCGCATTCTCTTCAAAGGTTGATCCCGTCTCTTCGACATCAACTAAATCAGGAAATTGATCGATGCTAACGAGCTCAATCGCCCCAGCTGAAATCGCATCGAGAATTCTGCGAAACTCAGTAATCTTTCCGGGATTGCGAGTTGCTACGACAAGTTTTTTCGACATAGCAATCAGAAATTCACCAGTAGGAAGTGCATTGTTAACTACTGTGAAAGTACAGCCTGTTGAAGTTCGCTGAGCTCTTTACATCCAGCTACTGCTAAGTCAAGCAATTGATTGAGTAGTTCTCGGTCAAAAGGCTCACCTTCGGCAGTGCCTTGTACTTCAATAAAGCGACCGTCACCAGCTACGACGACATTCATATCGGTACCGGCTCGAACGTCTTCTTCATAACAAAGATCTAACATCGGAACACCATCAATAATCCCCACGCTCACCGCTGCAACTGTGTCACTCAGCGGGTTGGCAGTTGCCTTGATATGGCCCGCACTCTTTGCCCAAGCAATTGCATCGGCTAGCGCAACATATGCACCTGTGATTGCAGCCGTACGCGTTCCACCATCTGCCTGCAATACATCACAGTCAATGACAATCGTGTTTTCGCCAAGCTCTTTTGTATTAACAATTGCGCGCAATGAGCGACCCACTAAACGTGAAATCTCCTGTGTGCGCCCGCCAAGTTTTCCTTTAACGCTCTCGCGATCAGAGCGGGTATGAGTTGCCCGTGGCAACATTGCATACTCAGATGTAACCCAACCGGTACCACTGTCCTTCAACCATCGTGGAACACCCGGTGAAAACGATGCAACACATAAGACGCGAGTCTTACCGAACTCAACTAGAACTGAGCCTTCGGCATGATCTAACCATCCGCGCGTGAATTTTATTTCGCGCAAATCATTAACTTCTCGTCCATCGTTGCGTGCCATGTAGTGCTCCTATTGCTTAGTATGTTGTATCTAGAGTTCTTGATGTTCTACGTGGGTTACTTCAGGTCCTAGAAAGCGTCGCGCTAAGCTTTCAAAAGCCTTTGCATCACCAGTGGCTAAGAATTTATGAGTTGGCGCCTGGCTCTGATGAGTACGCAGCAGATTCTTTTCAACCAAGGTTCGATAGAGATCTTTTGCCGTCTCTTCGGCACTTGATACGAGTGTCACGCCCTCACCCATTACATATGAAATTACGCCCGTTAGAAGCGGATAGTGAGTGCACCCTAAAACTAAAGTATCGATCTTCGCATCAATGAAAGGAGCTAGATACCCTCGGGCAATTTCAGTAATTTCGGTGCCGGAAGTTTGTCCTCTTTCTACGAATTCAACAAAGAGAGGACATGCGACAGATGTAATTTTTAGTTGTGGGGCTGCAGCAAATGCATCGAGGTATGCCGCAGAATCGATTGTGGCACGAGTGCCGATCACTCCAATGTGTCCGCTACGCGTAGCCGCTACTGCGCGACGAGCAGCGGGTTGAATAACTTCAATCACTGGTACCGAATAACGCTCGCGAGCATCACGTAACATCGCAGCACTTGCTGTATTACAGGCGATCACAATCGCCTTTACTCCTTGTTCAACGAGAAAATCTAAACTCTCTAACGCAAACTCTCGGACTTCGGCAAGCGGGCGTGGGCCATAAGGTCCACGGGCGGTATCTCCGATATAAATAGTTGATTCACTGGGTAGCTGATCTAAAATAGATCTGGCAACTGTAAGTCCGCCGACGCCAGAATCAAAGATTCCAATCGGCGCATCGCTCATATCGTTAATCCTACCCTGCGATTTACGCAGTTATAGATCATCATCCATGAGCGCTTGAATCAAACTCTCCTGAATCCATCCCAGCCAGCTATAAACGGCATAAACACCGCGCATGGGGTCATCGGGCGCCAAGATTTCAAGATCCTCATGCGAATTTTCTTGGACTTTCAATCTCACGCCCAGGGCCAAACGAATGTCATTCATGGCACCTAACCAAGCATTTGCACTTTCATGGTCAACCTCAATAATGCCATCGGGTGAATCCTTTAAATCCATGCGCATGGTCATCGCATGCGCCGACTTCTTTGCGCGCAGATCTAGCTCGGTATATCGTCGAAACTCTGATGCATCGACTTGGTCGGCATAGGCGTTAGGTAATAAACGCAGTAAAACCTCATCATCGGGTGGTGAATCATGGCTTGTGATTCCAACCATTGCAGCAAGTGGATCATCGCCGTGATTATCAGTTCGCTCACCCAGGAGTTCAAGCATCTGCTCTACTAGATTTATAAGAACTTCACTCTCTGATGGTGAAAAATTTGCAAGATAATAGTTATTTCCGTGGCGAGTAAAACCTGACTGCACCCCATCAGATTCAGTGCTCATATCGCTTGATCTCCTCTCGCAAGTGTGGCCCACAATCCATACTCGTGAAGACGGGCGACATCGTGCTCCATCTCTTCGCGACTTCCAGTTGATACCACTGCTTTGCCTTGGGTATGAACCTGCATCATGAGCTGATGTGCCTTTTCCTTGGTGAATCCGAAGAGCTCCATCAAAACGTAGGTTACATATGTCATCAGATTTACTGGGTCATCCCAAACAATTGTTACCCATGGCTTTTCGCTACTAAACAACTCTTTGATCGCTTCATCGATTTTTTCTTCAGTAGTTTCATCTATCTTTACCATTGTCAGCGCACCACTATCGAAAACTCTGACGAGGAGATCGTTTGCGGGCCATTTGCTATGCGAACACGCATTTTTACGACTCCTCTCTTTGCCTCAGTCGTTGAAAGAATAAACTCACTATTCAAATCCGTTGCCACTCCTTCTCCAATATTTGCCCATTTCCCAGCGACAAATTTTTGAAGTGTTACTTGGGCTCCTGAAACTCTCGGGAGCAATAGTCCTTTAATCTGCAACTGCACGCCATGTTTGATAGTACTCAGATGCTCAAGAATAATCCTAGGGCTCACTTCTACAATCTCTTCGCTGCTCAATGACTCGGCGCGCTCCCATGTTCCTCCAGTGCTTAATCTAAAAGTAGAGGTATCTGCAATCGTGACAGGAATTGAGATAGTGCCCTCAGGAGAAGTAATCGACTCGGCGATCTTCTTCCAGGTACTTTCATTCGCGCGCTTCATTTCAACGTTGACAACTAATCCAGCGATAGGCGCCTTGTCCTTGAGCGTGAATGCGCCTTTAAGGGTGAAAATATCGCCAAAATTAACCCGTTGTTCCTGAGCACCTTCGATAGTGAGTGAGTTGATGACTTCAGCAGGTGCAATAGCGAGGGCAACGTTTCGCATCGCCGTAGTTGCACTTGGATCCTCCATACCCAGAGTCCATAGAGATACTCCACCTAATTGATACTTTGCAACTAAGTTCATGCGCTCTGTGTAGCTACGATCATTTTGATACCACACTGTCCGTGAAACACTACATGTGGTCGCAGCGCCTTTACTTGTCAGGCCATTAAAGATTTTTATATATGAATATGTTACTTCGCTACTCTTCTCTTCAAATATCGGCACAGCTTGATCAATCGCCGCCTTGGCATTTGCATAGTTCATCTTAAAAGTTGCAGCTTTTGCCTTCATCGTTAATCCAGGTGGCGCAGAGACTGGGCAGGTTCCAGCAATTGCAGTAATCCAATCGCGACCATAGCCCGGCAATCCAATAAATACTTTTGATGCAGGCATAATGCTTGTTGCGTACTGCAAGGTTTTTTCGGTCCATGCAATAGGGCCGATAGGTCCGGGCTTTGCAACAGAGTAGTCATACGTCATGATGCGCAATCGATCAATGCTGGATGCGATGTCGGCCCATGCGTAGACGGTGTAACCCTTTAACTTTTCAGTTGGATTAAAAGCATACGGAGTCGAAACCGATAAGAGCTTTTGTGAGGCATGTAATTGATTGCTGAGCTCTTTAATAAAGAGAATCCAATTGGGTGCAGTCTTTGCCCACGTAGTATTTCCATCTACAAAGGCAAATCCCTCAAAGTCCAAGTCAATTCCATCGAAGCCATTTTTATTTACTAAGTCAACAATTGTCGTAACAATTGTTGTGCGGGTTTGTGCTTTTGCTAAATAGCCCGAGAGAACTAATTTGTCCGTTCCATCGGTCATTGTTGGAATAATCTTTAAGCCCGTCTTCCGCATCAAGCAAAGAGTGTCGGCCATTGGCCACGAGGGATTACCAGTTGAGTAATCATCACGGATTACCGTCGGAGATTTAAGTGTGTACCAAAAAGGCATGACCTCTTTCATCAAATCTTTATTGGTAAAGAGGTACGAAGAATTTAAAGCCGCGTTATCTTCCGGTGAGTACTCCCCTGATTCGCATGTCACCGGTGCTCCAGGTACTGGAGTTGCGACGCTGGGTAGCTTCTTAATAAAAGGTATGACCGTCTTGACTGAATAGTATGGAATCCACCCAGTGACAATGGTGCGGGGTTGATTTTCTACTCCACTAGCCGAAAGGGAGGATGAGAGAGCTACGACGATAATGAATGCCGTTGCGATGCCGAATTTACGCGACATCGCTATTTATCTTCAGGCTCGTTTTTCAGGCCTGCGTGAATCTCTTTACATGTTGGGCAGATGGGATATTTTTCGGGGTCACGCGATGGGATCCATTTCTTTCCGCAGAGCGCACGCACGGATTTACCGGTCACGGCAGATTCAACAATCTTGTCCTTCTTTACATAGTGTGCGAACCGGTCGTGTCCGCCATCATCTTCTTCTAAGACGGGCCTACTTAAGAGATCGGTATTTGAATCCGTCTCTATCGCGTCTTTTCTAAAGATTCCCATGAGGTGGATAAGAATACCTTCGGCGACGGTGAAACTACGGGTAGAATTCACAAATGAAGGACTTACTCCGTACTCAAGACCTCTCCCGCGCAGATGTTGAGCTCTTACTGGACACTGCCGCCGATTTCGCCGCTAATCCCCTTCAATCTAACACGGCCTTAGCCAATAAGAGCGTTGCGATTTATATGACAAAGCCTTCTACGCGAACACGTTTGTCATCTGAAACGGCCGTCGCCCATCTTGGCGGGACACCAATCTTTATCCGTGGGGATGAGTTGCAGTTAGGACGCGGAGAGACAATCGCCGATACAGCTCGAATAATTAGTGGCTACTGCAGCGCATTAATCATTCGCACCTTTGCGCAATCCGATGTAGACGAACTCGGCGCCAACGCGTCCATTCCAGTAATTAATGCACTGACCGATGATGATCATCCGACACAATTACTTGCAGATTGGTTAACGATTCGCGAGCAGTTCGGAAAAGATATTGCAGGGCGCAAATTTGTTTACTTAGGCGATGGAAATAATATGTCGCATGCATGGTTAGTTATGGGCGCGATTATGGGAGCCCATGTAGTTGCAGCAACTCCAAGTGGAGCATGGGCACCAAATCCTGAAGTTGTTGAGATTGCGAAAAAGATTGCAGTACAAAGCGGTGGAAAAGTTGAAACCACACATGATCCAGAGGCTGCAGCGAAAGATGCGAGTGTTCTATATACCGATGTATGGATGTCGATGGGCGATCCTGATAATGAACGAGATGAAAAGGTGCTAGCACTCTCGCCATTTGCAGTTACTGAAAATTTAATGTCATTGACTCAAAAAGATTCAGTGTTCATGCACTGTTTACCCGCACATCGTGGAGAAGAAGTTGAAGCATCTGTGATTGACGGAACACGATCCGTCATCTGGCGAGAGGCATATCACCGCCGTACAACCATTCAATCTCTGCTCTATCACCTTGTCAGAGGTGACCTGAAAGGCTCTAGCCGCTAGTATTTCACGCATGCTTATAGCCGTTCCTAAAGAAATTCGTGAGGGTGAAAAGCGCGTGGCGCTTGTTCCCGACATTATTAATAAATTAACTCGACTGGGTTTCGATGTTGTTATCGAATCTGGTGCCGGAGTACATTCGCAAGCACCAGATGCTGACTATGTCAAAGCTGGTGCAACGATCTCGAACGGCGACGTTCTCAAAACCGCTGATGCCGTTCTCTCGGTACAGCCTTTAACGCCAGCCCAGATGGGTACGTTAAAGAAAGATGCAATAACAATTAGTTTCATGTCTCCTGTTACTGCAGTTGATTCAATCGATGCTGCTGCAGCTGCAGGTGTTACTGCATTCTCACTTGAACTTGTTCCGCGTATTTCGCGAGCACAATCAATGGATGCTCTGTCATCACAAGCATTGTGTGCCGGTTATCGCGCAGCTTTAGTTGGCGCGGAATTATCTCCTCGATTCTTCCCGATGCTCATGACTGCCGCCGGTACGGTTACTCCAGCACAAGTATTAATTCTTGGTGCAGGTGTTGCAGGTTTGCAAGCGATTGCAACTGCGCGTCGACTAGGCGCAGTTGTTTCGGCCTACGACGTTCGTCCTGCATCTGCCGATGAGGTCCGTTCGATGGGTGCATCATTTATCGAACTAGAACTCGAAGCGCTTGAGGGCGCTGGTGGTTATGCGCGTGAGATGACGGCAGATCGTGCGGCGCAACAACAAGCACTTCTTACTCCTTACATTGCAAAGTCACATGTTGTTATTACAACTGCAGCCGTTCCAGGCCGACAGGCACCACGCTTGATGACTCAAGCGATGGTTGATTCAATGGCGCCCGGAACAATCATCATCGACTTAGCCGCTGAAACTGGTGGCAACGTTGAAGGTTCAAAGCCCGGAGAAATTATTACTACATCTGGTGGAGTCCGAATCTGGGGCGGAAAAGATGTTCCAAGTCAGCTTCCATTCCATGCCTCCTTCTTGTACTCCCGCAACGTAGTAAATCTCCTTACTCTCTTTACTACACCGGCCAAGGATGATGACAAGGTCGCATTCACTATCAACTTCGAGGATGAAATTATCAATGGGGCGGCCGTTACGCATGGCGGATCCCGTAGAAATGCGGGAGGTAAGTAAATGGAGCCGATAGCAGTTATTTCGATCTTTGTTTTAGCGGTCTTCGTAGGTTTTGAAGTCGTATCTAAAGTCTCTTCAACTTTGCACACACCACTTATGTCAGGTGCCAATGCGATCCACGGCGTGATTTTGGTTGGCGCGATAATCGTTGCCGACCATAGCCAAACCAATCTTGAACTCGGTCTTGCAGTTGCAGCAATCGTATTAGCGACAATTAATATGGTCGGTGGCTTCGTCGTTACCGATCGAATGCTCGAAATGTTCAAGGGAAAGAAAAAATGAGCCGCACTCTGTATGACCTCATCGGCCTAGCCGCAGGCGTCGCATTTATCTTGGCCCTTAAGGGCCTATCCCACCCAAAGACTGCCCGCCGAGGAAACTTGATCGGTGCCTTTGGTGCAACTTTGGCAACGCTCGTTGTCTTCTTCTTTGTAGTCGGGCCTAAGACTGGTGTTGCCCACGCCCTTCCCCTTCACCACTTGGGATGGATCCTTGGCGCAATGGCCGTTGGATTAGCTATAGGAGTTCCTGCTGCACGTAAAGTTCAGATGACACAGATGCCACAACTCGTTGCACTATTTAATGGGGTCGGCGGTGGCGCAGCTGCCCTCGTTGCAATCGTTGAATACCTACACCTCGGCACTGAAGCAACTAAGGCAGAGGTTATCTTCACTGTATTCACCGTGATCGTGGGTTGTGTTTCCTTCAGCGGTTCGATTATTACTTTCATGAAGTTGCAAGAGTTAATGACTACTCGTCCAGTGATCTTCCCAGCGGGTCGATTCATCATTGCAGCCACTCTGGTCGCCGTAATTGGCGTTGGTGGATGGGTTGTTGCAGCCCTTGGAACAACACCTTTACTAGTGCTGGCCGGACTTTCACTTCTCTTCGGAGTGCTCTTCGTACTTCCAGTTGGCGGAGCCGACGTACCTATTGTTATCTCACTTCTAAATGCATTCACTGGTTTAACGGTGGCGGCAAGTGGTTATGTTCTAGATTCAGTTCTATTAATCATCGCCGGAACTCTCGTTGGTGCATCGGGAACAATCTTGACTCGCCTAATGGCAGAGGCAATGGGACGTTCACTATTTGGAACTTTGTTCGGTGCGTTCACCGCGAAGCCTCAAGCAGCATCAGATTCAGCCGAAGAGCGTCCAGTACGTTCAGGTTCTCCTGATGACGTTGCAATCCTTCTTAACTATGCACGTCGCGTTGTAATCGTGCCGGGCTTTGGTTTAGCTGTTGCTCAAGCACAACACACAGTGCGCGAGTTAGCTGACTTGATGATTTCCAAAGGCATCGATGTTGCATATGGAATTCACCCAGTTGCAGGCCGTATGCCTGGACACATGAACGTGTTATTGGCCGAAGCAAATGTTCCGTACGATCAGTTAGAGGAGATGGATGAGATTAATCCAACCTTTAGCCAGACCGACGTTGCAATTGTTATCGGTGCAAACGACGTTGTTAATCCAGCGGCTGAAAACACTCCAGGATGTCCAATCTACGGAATGCCAATTCTGCAGGTAGCAAATTCAGCCAACATCATCTTCTTGAAGCGTTCGATGCGACCAGGTTTTGCTGGAATCGAGAACGAGCTTTTGTATGATCCAAAGACCATGCTCTTGTTCGGTGATGCCAAAGCTTCGCTTACAAAGGTTGTCTCTGCACTCAAAGCTCTGTAAAACTTAACGGAGATCGGGCTCTGCTTCGGCGGGGCCCGATTTTTGCATTCTTCGAAATCTTAACTACGAAAATCCACGCTCTCGATTTTCTTGTTAAGCCCTTCTTCGAAATCCCAGGGCCTTTACCTAGATACAAGGCTCACCCCCGTCAGCCGCTTGAGGCAAAGATAGGATTTCTGCGAACTCTTAACTACGGAAATCGCTGGGTTTGGGCAGGGGTTGCATGTAGTTGAAAGTTCAACTACCCTTGGAAGCGACTAAGGAGAGTTGAGATGCCTGCTGTAACCGTTGCCGATATAACTGTTTTGCCGCGAGTCCAAGAGGTTGTTGGTGCCCGCGCACGCTCGGTGAAGAGCGTGACGACTGCGCCGCAAGGTTATGAGGGCGAGGGCTTTCCAGTTCGCCGAACATTTGCTGGAATAGATATGGCCGAACTTGACCCATTCATCATGATGGATCAAATGGGCGAAGTTGAGTACGCGCCGGGTGAGCCAAAGGGAACTCCATGGCATCCACACCGCGGCTTCGAAACCGTTACTTACATTATCGATGGAATCTTCGATCACAAAGATAACAACGGTGGCGGCGGAACGATTTCAAATGGCGATACACAATGGATGACGGCCGGTGCTGGAATTTTGCATATTGAAACTCCCCCAGAGCACTTAGTGATGTCGGGCGGTTTATTTCACGGCTTTCAATTGTGGGTTAACTTGCCCGCTGCAAAAAAGTGGAGCGCACCTGCTTATCAAGATGTACGAGCTAAAGATGTTGCACTTTTATCATCGACTGATGGCGGTGCCTTGATTCGCGTTATCGCAGGAGAAGTCGATGGTCACTCTGGTCCTGGAACAACACAGACTCCGATTACTTTAATTCACGCAACTGTGGCCGCTGGCGCAGAGCTTCGACTTCCGTGGCGTAAGGATTACAACGCGTTGGTTTATGTTGCTGCAGGTTTTGGCTATGTCGGAGATGAACATCGCCCTGTGCGTACTGGTCAATCGACTGTCTTTGGTGACGGGGACACGATTGTTGTGCGCGCCGCTGATCAACAAGAGTCTCGCTCGCCAGCGTTGGAGTTATTTATTTTAGGTGGCGCACCAATTAATGAACCCGTTGCATGGATGGGGCCATTTGTTATGAACACTAAGCGCGAAGTTCTTCAGGCCTTTGAGGATTTCCAAAAGGGTCTACTGGGCACAATTCCAGCGATTTATAAGGATGATGCTAAGAAGCCTTTGAACCGTAGCGGAGAGGGCTCAAAGCAGAGCTCAGTTTCCACCCCGCAAGCCGATCTGGGTAATGCATCCGAGGTTCTTAACGTTCATGGAGCGCCGACGGAGATGCAAGAGGGCTAGGAAAACCTTCACAGACGCTTAGATTTAGCTGGGTCGGGGATTCTTGAAAAGTTGCATCGTCGATGCCAAAAGCCTCAAACCCAGGATCTCCTCACGCAACTTTTTAAGAATCTCAGAAAAGAAAAGTTAGCCTCCCGTTAAAGATGCCTGTTAATAACTTTTGGGGAATGTCAGGGGCGCAGTAAATAGTCCTACCTATGACAAGTGCAGCGGTAAGGGATACGAGTTACGGATCGATTGCCAACGATTCCGCAGTGGCTATCGGTTCCGAGACTGATCTCAACGTACGCGTAGTTGCTTTACTCGCTGCCTATCCTGGAATTCAAACTCTCAGCGGATTAGTTGCAATTGACCCTAATGAATTGAATCAAAGCGGACGAATCGATTTCTTGAGCGCCCTTGAGCGCCAAAGTGCATGGTTGCAGGCAGTGATGCAAAGGGCGATTGTCGCCGTAGCCGGCAACGATTCAAATACCCCCGAGAATACATGGGGTGGTGTCGATGAGGCTGAGCGAGAAGATGTCGCCGCTGCTCTACGTTTATCGGGAAGCACTGCGCAGATGCGAATCGATGTTGCGCGCACGCTAGTAAATCACTTACCAAATACATGTTCTGCACTTGCGATGGGAGAGATCTCCGCATCGCACGCAACGGTGATTGCTAAAGAGACTGCCGCAGCGATCCGTAACGGCATCAGCGAGTTTGCTATCTATCAGATTGAGGAACGCGCGTTAGCTCACGCCGAGTTTCATACTCCAGGTCAGGTGGCCAATAAAGTGCGCACGACTATTGCCCAGCTCGCACCTTCGGAGTTCGAAGAGGTCGTCGATCGTGCCCGCGAATCTCGGCGAGTAAGTTGTTACAACGAAGCCGATGGAATGGCGACCGTGGTTGCAATTTTGCCCGCCCAGGACGCTCAAACAGTTATGAAGTCGATTGAGGCCTACATCTTGAAGATGAATGAGATCGACGAGAAGAAGCGCAATGCCTACGTAGCTAACTTCTCGACTAACGCTGGTTCTGATGCAAGGAGCTTTAACGCTCTGGCCGACGTAAGTGAAGATTCTTCTGCAGCCGGCGCAGCGGCCGCGACCGATACATGGTCCTTGCTCTCAGCCGATAACAAGCGTGCAGATGCACTTACTGCCATTCTTTCGCAGGCATTGGCTAGCAATGTCGATGAGGTTCGCCCTCACCGTCGCCCAGTAACCGTAAATGTGACGATAGATCTTCCAACACTTCTTGGTTTGGCAGAAAACCCTGGCCAACTTTCGGGCTATGGTGCAATTCCAGCATCGGTTGCCCGTGAATTAGCATCTGATGCAACATGGAAGAGATTTATAACTGATCCACAAACTGGAAATCTCTTAGATTACGGCCGCGAAAAATATGAACCGCCTCAGGCACTCGTGGATTTTCTGCTCGCTCGAGATCGCACATGCAGATTCCCGGGTTGCCGACAGCCCGCATCTCGCTCTGATATTGATCATGCTCAAAGTTGGGAAAGCGGTGGTGAGACCAAACCAGAAAATCTGGGTCTCCTCTGTCGTCGCCATCACCGACTAAAAACGCATGGACGTTGGGATCTTGTAAGCAATTCAGATGGCTCATGTGAGTGGACTTCACCTGTTGGCAAAAAGTATTTTGTTCCAGCTCGTCCCATAAATGAGACTGCCTAAAGTCGACGCCTTCCTAAAAAAAGTCGACGCCTTCCTTAAAGCTGCGCACGGAGGCACCGAAATTGCCGAGCCTCACCCATCAGCGCCAACACCCTCTTGACTGCCATACTTTCGCAATGATCTGGTGGCCTACTGAAGTACCGACCCTTTCCTATGGGTTGATTACACTCCGCCCACTGGCAGAAAAAGATATTCCCGATATTTATAACAGTTGCCAAGATCCGGTAATCCCCAAATTCACTCGAGTTCCATTTGATTACACCTTGGCGCATGCAGAGTTCTTTGTCCGCGAAAAAACTCCAAAATCACTTATTGAAAAGACAGAGCTGGCCTTTGCAATCGAATATGGAAATGGCGAGGATAAGAAGTTCGCCGGAGTAATTTCTTTCCACAGCATGGATCTGCCAGATCTTGTCGCAGAGCTCGGCTATTGGATAAATGCCGATTCTCGTGGCAAGAATATTGGTACGACAGCTGCCCGTATGTTGACGAACTTTGGCTTTGAGTCGATGGGCTTTGAGCGTATTGAAGCGCTCGTTGATGTAGAAAATATCGCTTCTAAGAAGCTTCTTGCCTCCGCTGGCTATACCCTTGAAGGTGTTCTGCGTAAGAAATCACGCAGATACGATGGTTCACAGATCGATATGGTTTTGTACTCCGTGATTCGCGATGAGTGGCAGGGGTTGTAATGGAGAGCTTGGCGTTACTTGTTGCAATCTTGATGGGGATTGCCTTCTTTTCCGGACCAATCGCAATAGCGCTAACAAAACTGAACTCCAGCAATTTCATTATCACGTTGATCCGACGGATGTTCCACGGTTTCTTTGTTGCCATGTCGTTTTGGGTTGGCATGATGTTCGCTTTCAATCCAGGGGTGCCGTTCGTTGTGCATCTCATAGGGTTCTACGGTTTAGTCATGGGATACATCGCATCACGTCGCGAGTACTTTCCAGATGTTCGAATTATTGCGCCGCTCCTAGCCAGACTTGGCCTAAAAGGATTCGCTCCGCGCCAGATAACAGGTGATTCAACTCAAGGTGAATCTGGAAGTGGCGATTCGAGTTCCCGACATGGACCTGTTATTAAATGGCGCCGCGATGGGCGTTCTGGAGGAAATGATGGTCACGGTCCTGGAGGCCAGCACTAACCGTCTCCGGCAAAGAGAACAGCCTCCACACAACTTAACTTTTACGTTAGTTGTGCAGAGGCTGCACCTTCAAAAATTTACTAAATTAAGCGACGTCTGCACTTCGGATAGCTGAAAGTTCGAACTCAAGGTTGATCTTCTCGCTCACTAGAACTCCGCCTGCTTCTAGGGCTGTGTTCCAGTTGACGCCCCATTCGGTGCGATCAATTGTTGTCTTGCCTTCGAAACCAATGCGTGTGTTGCCCCATGGATCAACGGCTGTTCCGGTGAAATCGAACTCGACCGTTACAGGCTTAGTGACACCTTTGATTGTGAGATCGCCAGTGACTGCATAAGCATCACCGTTCTTTATAACTATGGTTGAAGCAAAAGTAATCTCTGGGAACTGCTCCATGTCGAAGAAGTCGTTGCCCTTAAGGTGGCCATCACGATCGGCATTGCGAGTATCAATACTTGCCGCCTGGATCTTTAGTTCGACCTTTGAGTTTGCAGGAGTTTCGAAGTCGATGATTCCGCCACCTGAAAACTCGTTAAATGCTCCGCGAACCTTAGTAACCATTAGGTGACGGGCGGTGAAGCCAATCTGGCTATGGCTGGCATCGATTGCGTATGTTCCGGTTAACGTTGAAATTGTTGAATTAGTCATTAAATCTGCTCCCTTTAGAAGGCATTAGTTGAAATCGAACGTGGGTTAATCCAATTTCCCCTTATGAAGAGTAGTTGAATATTCAACTACTCTAGTTGAAGCTTCAACTATGCGCAAATCGAGATTTACGCCTTCCCCCGAGGTGACTCCCTCCTTGTGAAGGTGGGACGGTAGAGGTGGAACGGTACTTATTTAGATATCCACAGGATTCCATCCATTAAATGTAAGCAAGTATTAGTAACTAGCCTGCGGAAATGAATAGAAAAATAATTAGAGAGTACGAAGAAACATCACCGATTACATCCTCCGTCCTCCCAAAATCAGATCAAGCACCTACAGCCTCGGGGTTTTCAAAGCCTGAAGCCGTCTCAAGCCACTCCCCTCGAGGTCACGAGAGCCGTCCCACAATTCAAAGACATGGTCCGCGCGCAACTCCCCAGTCACGGTTGATCGCATTTCTCCTTGATGCAGCAATCTTCGGCGTTGGATTAGGTATCGTCTGGATAATCTGGTTTGTAACTCTTGCCGAAAAGGGAACCACGCCAGGCCACTATCTGATGGGCCAAGTGATCGTCGATGCAAAATCCGGAGCAGTTTTCGGTTGGAAGAAGATGGTGGTTCGAGAGGTTCTCATCAAAGGTCTTCTGCAATGGATTCTTGGAGGCTTTCTATTTATGGCCAACTACATTGTGGATGCATCATTTATCTTCACAAGCACTCAAAGGACTCTTCATGATTTGATGGTTGGCTCCCAAGTTATTCAATGCAGCGATAAAACAATCATCAAGAAACTCAAGGTTGAAGAGCTCGATGGATGGCTCAATAAATAACCCAGCCGGAGCGCAACGTACTCGAGAATGAGTGGCTCCGGAATAACAAGCTCTGGAAGTAAAGCGATTAAGAAGTGCGACCGAATCCAAGTAGACATGGGTTCGGTCGCTCGTTGTTGTGGAGGTGCCGGGAATCGAACCCGGGTCCTTCGGTATAAAAACAGGGCTTCTACGGGCGTAGTGTGATTAGCGCTTTCTCAGTCCCGAAGTTTCTCCACACGACTCTTCGACGAACTCATTTGCGAAACTGTTCTCCCACGTTGT
>WLHG01000039.1 GCA_009702845.1 Actinomycetota bacterium | reverse complement strand
TAGTATTTTTGCCACCGATAAAATCGGCCAGAATTAAAGTAGTGCTCATATCAACTTCTTTTCAACTAAATATGAAACTAATTGATCTGCAGCAGTTCCGTCATCTGTAACGGTAACACCGGCTGCACGCGGTGGACGAGGCGATGCATCGATAACGGCCGACCATGCATTCTCTACAGTGATATCGAGCGCAGATAGATCCATATTTTCAATTGTTTTTTTCTTTGCCGCCATAATTCCTTTGAAAGATGGATAGCGGGGCTCATTGATTTTTTCTACGACTGAAATGACCGCTGGAAACTCTCCAAACATCTCATCAACTCCGGACTCAGTCACGCGAGTGATAGTTACTTTCTTAGCCGCAGGGTCAACGCTTACTGCAGATGCGAATGTGAGCTGTGCCCAATTAAGGCGCTCGGCAATCATCGCTGGCACAACACTCATGCGCGCATCTGTTGACTCGGTTCCGCAGATAACTAAATCAAATCCGCCTTTAGTTATCGCACCTGCTAGAACTTTTGTTGTTGCAAGCGCATCGGCGCCGGCAAGTGCTGGGTCGGTAATCAATATCGCGGCGTTCGCTCCCATTGAAAGTGCCTTACGTATCGCCTCAGTGGCGCGCTCTGGTCCCATTGAAATCACAGTGACTGTATTTGGCCCGCCCTCTTCATTTCCACCGTGAGCTTCGGCAATTTTTAGCGCCTCTTCAATGGCATATTCATCGAGATCATTAAGGACGGCATCGACATTAACCCGATCGAGATAGCCATTGAGCATCTTCTTCTCAGCCCATGAATCCGGGACCTGCTTGATGCACACGGCGATCTTCATGGCGTTATGTTACTGATGAGTAACACGAAAGAGCAAAGTAGGCGCGCAGGTAGGGCAGAATTGCCAGGTGCTACCTGCAGATCCCAGAACCCTTGGAGCCACCGTTACCGAAGGTGGGACTAACTTTGCCATCTGGTCTAACGCCGCCGATGCCGTTGAACTATGCCTATTTAATGAGATCAACGGAGCTTTGGTTGAGACCCGTTTTGCAATGTCGCATCGAAATGGGCCTATCTGGCATGGATATTTAGCAGGCGTCAGACCCGGCCAGCGTTATGGATATCGGGTCTATGGTCCATGGTCACCGGAACATGGCGTTCGATTCAATGATGCCAAACTATTAATCGATCCATATACGCATTTATTGGTCGGTGACCTCTCTTATGTTGCAGAGATTTATGGCCATGTAGCAGTTGATGGAACGGGCGCTGGCGATCTCTCGTTGCGCGATGATCGTGACAGCGCAGGATTTACTCCTTATTCAGTTGTCACCGATCACAGAGTGCGCGATGTGCAACGCCCACTAGTCCCATGGGCAAAGACTGTTATTTATGAGGCACATGTCCAGGGATTAACAGCAAAGAATTTAGCAATTGCCGTAGATGAACGCGGCACGTACAAGGCGTTGGGCCATCCGAGCACTATCGACCATTTGAAATCACTTGGTGTTACCGCTTTAGAGCTTTTGCCTATCGCTGCTTCATTGACCGAACCGGCGATATTTGCACGAGGCAGGAAGAACTATTGGGGTTATAACTCAATCGCCTTTAGTGCACCTCATTCGGCGTACGCATCAAGTGATGACCCGATTTCTGAACTGCAATGGTCGATAGATCAATTACATAACGCTGGCATCGAAGTGATTCTAGATGTTGTCTATAACCACACTGCCGAAGGCGGAGTCGGCGGACCAACATTGTCATATAAAGGTATCGATAATAAGGCTTACTATCGCCATGACGGTCGTGGTAACTATGTCGATGTGACAGGTTGCGGAAATACTTTTGCGGCCAGTAATCCCCACTCAGTGCGCCAAATTATTGATTCACTGCGATGGTGGATCGAAGTTATAGGCGTTGATGGTTTCCGTTTTGACCTAACTACAGCGCTATACACAAGCGATAGCGCCTTTAATTCCTCATTAATGACGGCAATCGAATCTGATTCAGTCTTGCGCAATTTTAAAATGATTGCAGAGCCTTGGGATGTCACTCGATACTCATTGGGTGATTTTCCACATCCTTGGCGGGAATGGAACGATGTATATCGAGATTCGGTACGCCAGTTTTGGCTCGGTGATCTTGAGCGAGGTTTTGGCGAAGGTGTATCCGATATTGCCAACAGTATTAGTGGCTCGAGTTCGATTTTTTACTATCGCGGTCCAACGTCTTCAATTAATTTTATTGCAGCCCATGATGGCTTTACCTTGCATGACATGGTTACCTACAACGAGAAAAATAATGCGGTGAACGGTGAAAATAATGCCGATGGAAGTGATTCCAATAGATCCTGGAACTTAGGTGTGGAAGGTGAAAGCGATGACCTTGAGATCCAGGCAACTCGACATAAAATAAAGAAATCGATGTTGGCAACTTTAATGCTCTCTTCTGGGGTTCCAATGCTCAGTATGGGCGATGAAGTAAGCCGAACTCAAAATGGTTCCAACAATGCATACTCACTTCCACTTGAATTTACTGAAGAAAGTCAGGCCACGTTTAGCGGTGGTTGGGCCCTCCCCTGGGATTTAACGCCAGAGGCGGCAGATATTTTGGCAACTGTTCAGACTTTGTCTAATATTCGGCGCACATATTTAGCCGATGCTGCATCCGAGTTCTTTACAGGCCTTGTTGATCAAGGAACTAAACGAAAAGATATTGCTTGGTTTTCACTAGGTGGTCACGAAATGAGCGATATTCACTGGGCCGATGAAGAAAAACGCAGCATCACTGTCTTGGTTGAGGCCGATCCCGTTCGTGGTTTATTACTCTTAATGAACTCGTCCACCAGTGAAACTGTTTTCACTCTACCTGATCAACAGTGGGGCGAAACTTTTAGATGTATCTTTGATGCAAGTCAAGACGTACTGACATATGAGCCCATAATCGCCGCACCAGGCTCAAAGATTTCTGTGCCAAAACACACTACGCAGGTCTGGCTAGTCTCTCGTACTAGGCAGTAAATGCAGTTGACCAGTAATATTTAACAATCATGTTGGCACTCATCGCACCCGGTCAGGGTTCACAAACTCCAGGGATGCTCAACTCTTGGATTGAAGATCCAACATCAAAAAGTTTTTTAATGAAGTGGTCGGCAGATATTGATTTAGATCTTGTGCGCCTTGGAACAACGGCCGATGCCGATGAGATAAAAGATACGGCCAATGCCCAACCACTTATCGTTGCGACCTCATTATTAGCAGCTCACGCACTTGGTATTAAAGAATTTGCAGTCGTGTCTGGTCACTCAGTCGGTGAACTAGCTGCGGCAGCGTTAAGTGGTGCGATAAGTGAATCAGATGCACTGCGCCTTGTCCGTACTCGTGGAATCGAAATGGCAAAGGCCGCGGCAACAACACCCGCTGGAATGTCGGCTGTTCTCGGTGGTGATCGAAGCGAAGTTCTCGCAGCTATTGCATCTTTATCTTTGGTCGCCGCAAATGACAATGGCGCGGGCCAGATTGTGGCAGCTGGAGATCTAACTGCACTCGCCACTCTCGCTGAAAATCCGCCGGCCGGTGCACGCGTCCGTGCTTTGGCTGTGGCCGGTGCTTTTCATACCTCTTATATGGCATCGGCCGTTGCACCTCTTGCCGACTTGGCTGCCAGCATTAGCATTCATCCACCGTTGATCCCTTTTATCTCTAATAAAGATGGTGCCGCCGTTAGATCCGGCGCTGAAATCGTGGCTCGAATCGTCAATCAAATCGCTAATCCGGTGCGGTGGGATCTATGTATGCAGGCGTTGAAAACAATGGGAATCACGGGTGTCATTGAATTACCGCCGGCTGGAACTCTGGTTGGCTTGCTCAAGCGCGCAGTGCCCGAGATTGAAAGCTTCGCGCTAAAGAGCGCACTCGACATAGATGCTGCTCGCGAATTCGCAGGAAGGCACCAATGAGCATAAAACTTCCCGCCATGGGCAATAGTCAGATTCTCTCTGTCGGTTCTTATCGTCCCAAGCGCCTAGTCCCTAATAGCGAAATCATTGATCTAATCGATTCAAGTGATGAGTGGATTCAACAGCGTACTGGAATTCAAAGCCGTCGCTTTGCTGGCCCTGATGAAACTATTATCACGATGGCGCAAGCTGCATGTGAAAGCGCGCTGCTTCGTGCGAAATTGACGATAGCCGATATTGACACAGTGATTGTGGCAACGATTACATATCCAGTTCAAGCACCAAGTGCGGCTACCGACTTAGTAAGAGTATTAGGCAATCCAAAGATTGCAGCCTTTGATATTAGCGCGGCCTGTGCTGGTTTTTGCTATGGCGTTGCGATGGCAAGTGATTTAGTTCGCGCCGGAACATCCAAAAATGTACTTGTTGTCGGAGTTGAAAAGATTTCAGATTTTCTTGATCCGACCGATCGTGGAACTGCTTTTATTTTCGGTGATGGAGCAGGCGCTGTCATTGTTGGACAAAGTAGCGAGCCTCTGATTGGACCTTCTGTTTGGGGTTCTGATGCAGAATCACGTGAGGCGATTACGTTGAGCCCGGCTTATACAGTTTTTAGAAACTCCCCTGATAAAGGCGTGGCCGAACTTGGTTGGCCAAATATTTCCCAGCAAGGTCAAACCGTTTATCGTTGGGCCGTATTTACTGTTGGCAAGATTGGAATAAAAGCACTTGAAGCCGCCGGCGTACGTCCAGATGAGCTCGGTGCATTCATTCCGCATCAAGCAAATATGCGCATCATCGAGTCAATGGCAAAAGAGATTAAGATCCCTGCAAACGTTGTAATCGCCGATGACATTCGTGTCAATGGAAATACCTCAGCAGCATCCATTCCCCTAGCCATGGATGTACTTTTGGAAAAACATCCCGAACTCCACGGTACGTTGGCACTTCTGATCGGCTATGGCGCAGGCCTTGTATATGCCGCACAAGTGGTGCAATTACCCCCCAAACCTTGAGATTTTCGCCACTTGAGCGCGCTGATACTCGTAAGTACCGGATTTTTAATAGAGAATAACGACCTATCGATAAGAAGAAAATAAACCAGCTAACGGATGGAATAAATAAAATGGCACTTGCACAAGCAGATGTACTTGCAGGATTAAAAGAGATCGTTGAAGAAGTAGCTGGCATCCCTGCTGCATCAATCGAGATGGACAAGAATTTTACTGAAGATTTAGAAGTTGATTCATTGAGCATGGTTGAAGTTGTCGTTGCCGCAGAAGAGCGCTTCGGTGTGAAGATTCCAGATGAGGCAGTAACTGATCTCGTAACTGTTGGCGATGCCGTTAACTTCATCGTCAACGCAGCTAAGTAGCAAGTAGAAAGTTCTCTTATGTCCGCCCGTCGCGTCGTCGTCACCGGTCTTGGTGCGACTACGCCACTCGGTGGTGACGTCACAACAACGTGGTCGGCGCTTTTAGCCGGAAAAAGTGGTGTGCGTTTACTAACTGAGGATTGGGCACAAACTATTCCTGTTCATTTTGCTGCGCGCGTTGCCGTCGAGCCAAGTGAGCAGATGGAGCGCGTAGAAATGCGCCGCTTAGATAGATCAGAGCAGTTCGCCCTCATCGCATCACGTGAAGCCTGGAAAGATGCAGGCTCTCCCGAGATGGATAAAGAGCGCTTGGGTGTTGTCATTGCCTCTGGTATCGGCGGAGTAACAACGTTGCTCGATCAATATGACATATTGCGTGAAAAAGGCGCACGTTTTGTAAGTCCTCACACAGTCCCAATGTTGATGCCAAATGGTCCAGCGGCAAATGTTGGACTTGAATTACAGGCAAGGGCAGGTGTTCATACGCCGGTCAGTGCTTGCGCATCAGGGGCTGAGGCAATTGGATATGCCTTAGACATGATTCGAAATAACCGCGCCGATGTTGTTGTAAGCGGCGGCGTTGAAGCAGCAGTTCATGCAATGCCCATGTCTGGCTTTGCTGCGATGAAGGCGCTTTCAACAAGAAACGATGATCCAGCGCGCGCATCTCGTCCATATGATTTAAATCGCGATGGCTTTGTTTTAGGTGAAGGTGGCGGAATCCTCGTTCTTGAAGAGTACGAACATGCACGCGCCAGAGGTGCCAAGATTTACTGCGAAATTGTCGGTCAAGGCTTAACATCTGATGGTTATCACATTGCAGCCCCCGATCCAGATGGCGCAGGCGTACAGCGTGCCCTGAAATTTGCGCTGCGCGATGCTGGTTTAACAACAAAAGACATTGTTCATTTAAATGCTCATGCAACGTCCACGCCTGCGGGAGATGTTGCCGAAGCAAATGCACTACGCGCAGCCCTTGGTGCCGATGCCGACCATGTTGCAGTCTCTGCAACTAAGTCGATGACTGGCCATTTATTAGGCGGCGCCGGTGCGATTGAATCGGTATTTATAGTAAAAACTCTGCAAGATCGTCTTGCTCCACCAACGATTAATATCGATGATCTAGATCCAGCCGTCACCGTCGATGTCGTGCGCGATAAGCCACGAGCATTGCCGGCCGGAGATATAGCAGCACTTAATGACTCATTTGGTTTCGGTGGTCACAACGTCGTATTGGTATTTAAGAGCTTATAGATGCCGACGCCGGTAACTGATCCCCGTGATCCAGAACTACGCATTGCTCGTTTAGTCGATCATGGAAAATTCGAATTCCTAATCCCCCGCACTAATGGCGGGATGGTTGCAGTGACGGGATTGATCAAAGGTAACAAAGTTGTAATTTTCGCATCGGATGCGACGATAAAAAGTGGCGCACTCGGAGTCGATGGATCGAAAGTGATTGTTACTGCCTACAAGGCCGCTATGGGCGCACAAGTGCCTGTGATTGGTATTTGGCACTCAGGTGGTGCTCGTTTAAGCGATGGCGTTGCATCCTTAGATGCATTCGGAGAAGTCTTTCAATCGATGATTTCTGCAAGTGGTCGAATTCCCCAACTCTCACTTGTGCTTGGACCAACTGCAGGCGGCGGTGCATATGGACCGGCCCTGACCGATGTTGTAGTTCTTGCACCTGAAGGTCGCATCTTTGTAACTGGTCCCGATGTTGTTAAAAGCGTTACCGGCGAAGATATCGACATGGCCCTTCTCGGTGGACCTGAAGCGCACAAGAAAAATAGCGGACTCGCACACATCATCGCCCCTAATGAGCAAGAGGCATTCGATGATATTCGCGACTTAACTGCCCTTTTCGCAAATCAAGGTTTCATGAAGCCAGATGTTGAGGATATTGATCTCTCACAATTTGTTCCTGATTCGAAGATTCGAACCTATGAAGTTCATCCTTTAATCGATGCAATTTTAGATACAGAAACTGAACACATCGAACTTCTCTCAATGTGGGCTCCAAATATGACGACAATAATTGGACGTTTAGGTGGCGCAACCGTTGGCGTTCTTGCAAATAATCCAGCACACATCGCTGGTGTATTAGATGCCGCCGCGGGTGAAAAAGCCGCGCGCTTTGTTCGTACATGTGATGCCTTTGGAATTCCGCTCATTGTGATCGCCGATGTACAGGGATTTCTACCAGGAGCGGGTCAAGAGTGGGAAGGCGCAGTCAGGCGAGGTGCGAAGTTGCTACATGCATTTGGCGAATCAGTTGTCCCACGAGTTACATTGATTACGCGCCGTGCATATGGCGGGGCATACGTTGCAATGAACTCTAAAGCCTTGGGTGCTACGAGAGTATTTGCGTGGCCGCAAGCTGAGGTTTCCGTAATGGGCGCAGTTGCCGCCGTACGCGTACTGCACCGAAGAATATTGGCAGATTTGCCTGCCGAACAGCGCGAATCAATGGAGTTAGAGCTCGCGGCAGAACATGAAAAGATTTCAGGTGGCGTCATCCGCGCAATCGAAATCGGCGCAGTCGATGAGATGGTTGAACCAAGGCTAACCCGCAGCGCACTAGCTAAAACAATTGCCGATGCACCTCATCGCCGTGGAAGCCACGGAAATATTCCGCTTTAATTTTTTTTATCAGCCAGTTTTAAAGGTAACCGAAACAGTTGCCGTAACTGTCTTTTCAATAGTAGATGTGTCGTAGGCACCGTAATCAGCTGTCATCGTTGAAT